>NZ_JAMYTK010000034.1:0-44923 GCF_040322355.1 Mesorhizobium sp. M0145 | reverse complement strand
AGATTATCCTGCACCGTACTGCGTGCTATTCCCAGCACGACCGCAATCTCGCGGGAACTGGTCCCGCTTCCGGCAAGCCGAAGCATTTGTCTCAACTGTCTCATGGTCAGCCTTCTCTTTGCCGGCATCAAAATGTCCTCGTTCATCGCGAGGCAATTGATGCCAAAGTTGCTGGCCCAGGAGGTAATCTTCAGTGCCGAAAACTGGCCGGTCTTTGGTTGGAATGGTGGCCGGCTTCATACCGGAATGGTGGCCGGTGTTTGATCGGAATGGTGGCCGGCTTCACGTCGGAATCCGCATGCACCATCGCGATCGCGAACGCTGGCTGTGCGCAATATCCGGTTTGTGGGGCAGAATTTTGAACCTGCTACCTTCCGATTGTCAGTAGCTCAGTTGTTCTTCGGCCGACTGCCGCGCCAGTACAGGCTCGGACAGAATCGAAGATACCATCAGGCAGGCATTCGCATTCGACATTTCCGGTGATCGGCGCACGATCCAGGGCGCGCCAGGTTGACCAAGCGCCTCGAACCGCATGACAGTCTTGACCGTCTGGAGGACGGAAATCCCGCGATGCCGAAGAGGTTGGTCAGCGCAGTCGAGCCCACAGGGCATTTGCGGCACGAAACAGCAAGGGCTGGGAAGCGATCGGCCGCGCGGTCCTCGAAGGCGCGGGCCAGGGTGTCGATGATGCGTCGGTTCAGGTCCGCCAATCTGGTCTCTGCCGTCTGATAGCGGCTTCGGTCGCCAGTGACAGCGAGTAAAGATATTTGGCATCATCGGCTTTGATTACCGCGCAGATCTGGTCGAGATTGGGATAGCTCACTGGTGCACCTTTGGGCTCATAGTGCTTCCTCCTCATCGAGATGAGCATTGCCGGATTTGGCGTAGAACACCAACACGGGTCCGAGATCAAAGCGCGTCCCGGGCGCAAGGCGCTGGACGGACCGGGGCCATGTTTCGGTTGAGACGCCATCGATGCCTCGCGCCAGCGTTCTGGCGAATCGGGGCATCAGCGGAGCGAGTGTCGGTGCCAGGATCGCAGCGGCCGTCATCTGAAGGGCTAGCGAAGTCCGATTGCGGGCGGGATAGAAACGTCGCGCCGCCGCATAGGCTTGCGCCCGACGGTAGATCACGCAATCGCGCACGAAATCGCAGACCTGAGCGGCCGCGCGCCGGACGGAGAAGCCTTCGTCCGAATAGGCGCGTTCCATCGCCGCGCGATAGATCTCTATCCGAGCAAAGAAGGCGCGGTCGGCCGGGCTCCAGTCGCCTGCATCGGGTACACGGCCGCCAAAATCCTGCTTGATTTCCTGGTTCAACGCATCGAGCCAGTTCAGCCAGATCCCTTGGAACACCTCGTTCTCGGTGCGGCGCAGCGCGTCCAGCCTGAAATCCGTCCGCTCACCTTCCGGGCGTGTCAGGCCCAAATGGAGGCGCACGACGTCGACTGTCTTTGGGCTCAGAACCTCCTTGCCCCAGACCGCATGGCGGCAGCTGGTTGAGAACTTCTTGCCGTCGAGCAGGTAGAACTCGTTGACGTGATAGTGGATGCGTGGCGTCCAGTGGGAGAAGACCTGGGCGTAAAGAGCGGGGTAGAGTAGCGCGTGGTAGAACGAATTGTCGAAGCCGAAGAAATGGACAATCTGCCAGTCGTTGCCGGGCAACTCCGCCTTCCAGTCGCGACCCAGCAAGCGGCCCAGCGCCTGGATGTTGTAAAGAAAACCGAAGGCCATTTCCGGCCAGACCCAGATCACTTGCCCCGGGAACCCTTCGGCCGGCAGGCCCCAGTCCGAGGGGTGGGTAATGGGCACTGAAAAGTTGCCGCGTCGGCGTAGGCGCGCGAAGAGATCCAAGATCCGTAGCGGGACGCCCGACGCCCTTAGATGCCGGTCGATATTGTCGTAGCATCGGTCCAAGGCAAGTTCCGGGCGGCGGACGGAGCCGACCAGCGGCGCCTCGGCAGACTGCCGTGACCGGGCTGCACCCAAGTCATGGCAAAGGTTTGGGGCGCCGCATTCCTCGCAGATGTTGCCAGCGGCGGAGCCGCCGCAATCGGGGCAGAGGCCGCTAACATCCGGCTCGTAAAGATAGTGGCCTGTCACAGCATCGAAAAGCGCAGGGCTCTGGCGCAGATCTACCGCCGTGCTGCTCAGAAGACTGCGGAAACACGCGGCTTGAAACTCGCCGTAACCGTCATCGCCCATTGTGGGTTGGAAGCTGTGGACCTCACAATCGAAAAGTGCAAGCGTGGCGCGAATCTCGTCCGCGTAGTAGTGCGCCACGTTTGCAGGCGTCGATTGATCGGCATCGGCGCGTGTCGTGACGTAGCTCTGGTTGTCATCGCTTCCAGTGAGGTGATATGCTTCGACTCCTTTCATGCGCAGGAAACGAGTATAGACGTCGGCGCCGAAATAGGGGCCAGAAAGATGCCCCAGATGCAGATCGCCATTTGGCGTTGGCGGCGTGGAGAAGACGAAGATCGGCCCGCGTGGAGCCGTGGTTTTTGCAGCGGCATCAAGGGCGGCCTTGCCGTCTCGCCAGTAGACATCGACGAAATTTAGGTCTTCGTCCCCATCGTTGCGCAGCACATGCGCTTCAAAAGGGTGGAACAGAACGACATCGCCCGCCTCGACCGAGATTTCCCCACGGTCGGTAGTGACCTTGCCCGCGCCAGACAGGACCACGAAGGCCTCGATTTCGTCGTGCCGATGGGGCTCGGATGTAACGCCCGGTACCACCCTACCGAACGAAAAACCGGTGCCGACGCTTCCCGTTCCAAGCGTGGCCATGTCGATACCGAACGCCCGCGACAGCTCCGTTCGAGAAACCGTGTATTTGCGCATGACAACGAACCTAAGCTGTTCAAGCAGTGGGACCTTCGGCTGCCAACGCAACAGCCTCTTGTGCAAGTTGCGCAGAGAAGCGGCAGCCCAACCCGTTGGCGGCCCCGGCCAGAATAATGCGGCTCTGGGCCGCCAGGCGGGCGACGAGGGGGGCGCCAGTCGGGCTGTAGGCGTCATAGAAGACCGCCCTGCGACCACCTCCACAATCCACGTGCCAAAGCGTCGTAACGGGCTGCGGTCGAGGCTCCGCGAGCCCGCAAATCAGAACGCCACACTCTCCGCGCATTTTTGAGCGGTCGATCAGTTTCACGTGCATGCCTCCGCCTGGCTGCGTGAGCTCAATCGCGATAGAAAATGCCATTTGGGGGCTTGAGTTTGTTGAGATCGGCCACTTTGCCCTCGGGCGGGTTAAGGGCGCGCTTAAGCACGTTATATTCAGCGCGGGTCGGTCCACCGGTTGAAGCACGCTGGAACACCAAGTAGAGTGTCCGCCGCGAACGATTGCTTTTGTTCGGTCGTGAGTAGTGCGGTGCGTAATCGTCGAAGATGAAGATGTCGCCAGCCTTCCATACTACGGGTTCCCAGGAGAACATTTCGGCGACTTGAGGATCGATCACCCCACCGGCATCCATGGGAAACACCCCCTTCTTGTGGTTGCCGGGGCTGAAGAAAAGCCCGCCGTTTTCCGGGTCGGAGTCGTCGATGCCTATGGCAACCACCGCATGGACCATCCGGTCGGGGAGTTTGTGTGGAATGTGATAAATGTCCTGATGCGGGAGATAGCCGCCGCTGTCGGGGTAGTGGAAAATCAGCAACTCCTTGAGCCTGCGCGAATCTTCGCCAAGCAAATCCTCGACCGCTGACTTTATGCGCTGATCTTCTAAGAGCAAACGACGCAATGGATCATGGAAGTCGAGAAAATTCTCGATCTTGGAGATGATCTTTCGATTGTCCGTCGTCTTCTCGAACCACATAAGCCATTTATCATCGCTGACATCCCAGCGTGACATATCTTCGACAAAAGTAGAGATATCTTCCTGAGCCGCTGGAGCGAAGAACCTTTCGAGCCTGACGTATCCGTCTTTCTGCCACTTTTCTCTTTGTGCATCAGTCAACATGCGAAAAGCCTCCTGTTGGAAAGACTGGTTGGTGGACATCCCAATTAGGGCAGTCGGGCGCTGGTCAAGTTGCGGGTCCACGGAGACGGACTCACGTCATGTGGGACGGCGATGCTAAGTGCGTTCCGCTCCGGCGGATATTGTCCGCAGAAGCTCGGCGCGAGACTGCCTATATCAGGCTCAGCCGGGTCCACGGGTTCCGCAAACTGGGCCGGATCAATCGCTTCACCCGCTCCAGCCACGACACGCATCGCTAAAAGCCGGCACCATCCGTGGACGTCCGACCCAGCCATGGCCGCCAAGACCACGGCGCTCTTTCGAGTGAGCGACCTGGTACGGTCTTGACAACCGTAGGGGAAATGCACGCCCCCAGAATAATGCGATGCGCCGCTTGGTCCAAGGGCTTGTTCGGTCCCGTTGATTTCGGAGAAGCCTCCGGCCTTCGCCGCAGCGGAGGCGGACATCATTCCTAGGATGCCACCGCCGATGATCAAAAGTCTACGAGTCATATCCCGCTGCCCATTTCTTCGGCTGCGGGGGCGGGCCAGCTCTCGATCGAGGTATGGCTGATGAAGCCAGGATGCTCGGGGTTCGCGCATGGCGCGCGCCCAAGAAGGCTATCGAGGATGCGGCGCGCGCGCCAGGCCAGCAGGCTTAGGTTCGGATCGGCCAGGCCGCGCTGCCCGAGGCTCGCGTTTTGTACGAAGATGCGTCTGTCACGCGGTCCGTCCCAGCTCACCGAAAAATCCTCGCGAATAGCTAATTCATTGTCGATCTGCTCCAGCCGGTGCGCGATGGGTTCCAAGAAGTCTGGCACCGCGTTCTCGTAACCGGTGGCCAGGATGACGATGTCAGCCGTGACTTCTTCGACCTCGACCATGCCGTGCTGCAGGGTCAGCCTGTGACCCGCGCCGGCGTTGATGCAGTGCGAGACGGTGCAGCCCGGCCGCAGTGTGATGTCGGATCGGTTTGGCTCGAAAAATGCGTGGCGGTACAGCGCCTGATAGATCGCGCGCAACGTGCTTTCCGAAATGCCGTCCGAGGCAAGCACGAAACGCCGCAGGAGCAGCTTACGCTGCGACTCGCTCATCGCCGCGAAACGATCCGAAAAGCAGGGCATGAACAACTCGTTTGTGAACGGGCTGTCGTCGAGAGGCAGGTAGTTCTCACGCTGCGAGACCCAAGTGATCGAGGCAGGCCGCCGTTCTTTCGGCAGGCCGACAAGGTGCAACATCACCTCGGCTCCCGACTGGCCTCCGCCAACCACGCAGACATGTTTTCTCCGCACCTCAGGATGGATGTGCAGTAAAACAGATGAGTGGAACAGGTTGCGTCCAGTCCAGCCCTGAAACTGAGGCGGAATTTGCGCCTGCTTGCCAATGCCGACCACAACGTTTCTGGCGCCGAGGACCGCCTTATCCGTCCGCACCCGAAACTCGCCGTCAAAGCGGATTTCGTGCACGGTCTCGCCGCCATGGACAAGTGGGTTCCTGTGGAAGGCCCAGTTCAGGTACTGCTCAAACTCAGCTCTGAACACAACCTCGAACTGTGCGTTCAGGAAGTGGTACAAACGCCCGTTCTCGTGCAGGAAGTTTACGAAAGTGTAGGCTGATCGCGGATTCACCAGTGTGACCAGATCCTTGAAGTGGCTGACCTGGAGCTCCGAGGAATCGAATGCGATGCCTGGATGCCAGCGGAAGTCGACCTGCCGATCCAGGAACAATGCCCCTTGCCCAACTTGCTCGTGTATCTGACACGCAAGGCTCAAATTACACGGCCCAGCACCGACCCCAACGCAAGATAACTCCACTGCTTCCTCCTATAGAGTCTTCCCACTAGGCGGCTTGTTCGCGGCGAATATCGGCCATAGCCATTGGGCCCCCTCGCGGACGTTTTCGAGCCCCGGTCCCGACCGGGTTTGCGAGAATTTGTCCAGCGTGTTCGGGTCGTCGAATGTAGACCCGAGCATTCCAGCGCGGTGACAATCGACGGGTCATGCCGGCGACGTGGGGCAACGACGTATGTCCTTTCCGCCCGGTCTGGTGCCCGCGTCGCGGTCACGCGAACGCTTTCCAGGCCCATTAAGGTGTTGGCGCAATCGTCCGCCTCGACCATGACGCGCCGCCTTTCGGCGGCTGATGGCAGGCGAGAGCGCGGTTTTCACTGCGGCGACGGCATTTTCGGTGCGCCTGATCATGGACGACGTCTCGCTGATGCGTTCGCAGAGTCCCATGCATGGGCCGTGCCAGAGAAGGAAACCCCTATTAAACAATCGGTTGGCGGATTTGCGATCCTGTCGGAAATCCGACATTGAGGGGGACGCCTACCGGGGACGCCCGATTTGCACGTCGATGTCGCCTTTTCCGAATAACTAATTGTGGAGCCTCAACAGGGTTGTCCTGAGCAAGACCAAGACGACTGATTGGCGGTTTTGATCCTAAACTGGCGTGAGGGCGATGCCAATTATAGCGATGGAGCCATCGCGGCAGTTCGGCGGTGCGCTCGATCGAAGAGTTGTAGGCACGCGCGTAGGCCCATTCGCGCAGGCTCGTCTGAATGAAGCGCTCGGCCTTGCCGTTGGTTTTTGGCGTGTGCGGCCGGGTGAAGATGTGTCGCAGGCCGAGACGTTTGCATGCTGCCCGGAAAGCCTTTGACCGGTAGCATGATCCGTTGTCGGTCATCACGCGCTCGATGCGGATGCCCAGCCTGGCGTAGTAGGCGACGGCGACCTCCAGGAACGCCACGGCGCTCTCTTTGCGCTCGTCGGGCATGACCTGCACAAAGGCGACGCGAGAGGCGTCATCAATGCAGACATGGACGAACTCCCAACCGATACCGAGGTTGCGGTTGACCACGCCCGTTTTGCGTCCGGCAATGCGATGTCCGACCGAACCAATCCGGCCGAGCTTCTTGATGTCGAGATGGATGAATTCGCCCGGATGTTCCCGCTCGTAGCGGCGCACGGGCTCGGGTTCCAGCGCGCTGAGCTTGTTAAAGCCCAGTCGGCGCAGAACCCGGCTGACGGTGGCCGGCGAGACGCCAACCTCGCAAGCGATCTGCTTGCCGGTCCAGCGCTGACGGCGCAGCCGTTCGATCATCTCCACAGCGGCCTGGGGCGTAGGCCGGCGGAGCCGGTGCGGTCGCGATGAGCGATCTTCAAGGCCGGCCAGACCTTCGCGGTTGTATCGATCGACCCACTTGTAGACAGTCCGCGGGCAAACGCCTGCGGCTTCGGCAACGGCCTCCGGCGGTTGCCCGCTCTCGATTTGCCTGACGATTCGCTCTCGACCGTGCCGCGTCAGCCGGGCATTCTTGTGCACGTTCATCCGATCCTCCTGGAATCAGTGAAGCTTCGACAACCTCAGTCTCCTCGGCCAGGATCGGATGGACAACCTATGGAAAGCTCACAGCTAATCGGGCACCTTCTGCACCAGAATACTTCTCTCATGGAGACCAGCACGAAGTCTTCATGAACCGACAGTGCAGAACCTGGTGTCTCTGCCGGACAGATCGCGATATGCCTTCTCCCATCGAGGTCGACAGTTGCAAGAGCTGCCAGATCCTTCGCCCTATCGTGCCGTTGCACTGGCTCGATCCCGACATCCTCGGAGGCCGCGATCATGAAGGGTGACGCAATCTCATGTCCGCCGCGAGGCCTCTCATGGGAAAGCAATTCTCTATGTTGGTGTCGGATCCATGCTCTTTGATGAGATGGTTGCGGATGGCCGCATGCCCAGACCTGAGCGCATCAATGATTGTGCGATCTGGGACCTTCACCAACTGGATTATCGAATCTCTGTAAAGATACCCGGAAGACAATTGCATTATGACCACTCTGCCGGTTCAAAAAGCACGTGCGCCATTCGGTTCCTGCGTCTCAATCCAGGCGGAGGGATGAGGCCGCAAAGCAGTCTTGTGCGCGCCGACCGGTGGCCCAGGATGGAGCCATCGTAAACGCAGTTATTTGATGATCGCCGCCGCGGAGTCCTCAGGCTGTGCCGCGCCCGACACCGGCGACGTAGTGGTCGTCGATCGCCCCGTCGCCGATGTCGGTCCGAAGCTCGGCCAGTTTCGCGGTGAGCTTCACTGCCTATTCCGCAGTGCCCACCGAGCTCGCACAGGAGGTTCTATCAGGCGGTCACGTCTGCACTCGTTGTCGGGTCTTCGACAAAGTCGGACATGAGACACACCGCAATCAGAGCCATGTCATTGTTGTGAAATGATTTTCTCGTTTGGCACGACACGTGCCAGGCTATCCGCAAACGCGCTGCGGCAAGGACTGAGGAGAAATCATGCCATGATCAAGCTCGCCGAACATGCGGTCGCAGCCGCGAAAACTGGGCCTTTCCGAGCCGACAGGACGTTGCGGCTGTTTTCCAGTCGACATCATTCTTCACGTTATCCGGACATGACCGTATTCGATTTCCGCCCAACGCTGAATGCCCCGGACGATGATCCCTATCTTTGGCTCGAAGATGTAGAAGGAGAACCGACACTTGCCTGGGCCGCCAGCCAGTCGGCCAGGACCCTGGGGCACCTCGGTGGAACACAGTTCGATCGCGAGCACGACGCCCTGACAGCGATCTTCGACCGTCCTGACAAGGTACTGATCACGCGCCGCGGTCAGTACCTCTACAATTTTCTAGCAGGATGCCGGAAATCCGCGCGCACTGTGGCGCCGGGACCACCCTTGTCGCCTATCCGCCGATCCTGCTCGCCACCACGAAGCGGGCGTGCGTCCACCCGGGCCACCCGGGTAAGACGGCCGCAAAGCTGCAGGCCTTTGGTTATCCCGCTTACTTCTGAGTGAGTACAGGGTCGATAATTGCGAGCACGGCGCAAATAATGTGTGCGCGGTCCCACGCAAACTGCGCATGAGCGCCGCGGCCATCCCAAGCAATTCGAGCAAGACTTTTCGTAGTTCAGTCCACATTTCTGAAGAGCAAGGAGAGAGTATCATGGCGAGAAACCAAATGCGTGCGGCGCGGGGAGTAACAGCGGCCGTTGTCCTCATCGTGATGGGACAGCAGGCCGTCGCGGCGGACCTTGCGCAAGCGGCGAGCGTCCCGCAGGCAGGAGCCTCGGTCACGGAAGCGCCAAGCCCTTGGCAGATCCGCCTGCGTGCGTTGGGGGTCGTCACTGAGGATTCGGGCTACGTCAATGCAGTGCCCGGCTCCGATCTTTCTTATTCAAACACGGTGACGCCGGAACTCGATATCTCCTATTTCTTCACGGACAACATCGCCACGGAGCTCATACTCGGCACCACCTACGCCAACATCGACGGCCAAGGAACGATCGGCGGGCTTGGCAAGATCGGCAAGGTTTGGCTGCTGCCGCCTACGCTCACATTGCAGTATCATTTTACCGATTTCGGCGCTTTCAAGCCCTATGTCGGCGCCGGCGTGAACTACACGATATTCTATAAGCAGGATGCCGGCAGCGCCGATGCTCTCAAGGTTAAGAACACGTTCGGCACCGCGCTGCAGGTCGGATTCGACTACATGGTGGATCAGCATTGGGGCGTCAACTTCGATGTGAAGAAGCTTTTCCTCAAGCCAGACTTCGACGTCACGGTCGACGGCTCGAAGCGGACAGGGAAGGCGGAGCTCGATCCCTGGTTGATAGGCGCAGGTGTCACCTACCGCTTCTAACAACGAAAGGTGAAGACGGCTGCTGATAGCCGATCTGAAAAGAAGGGCGCCTCGTGCGCCCTTTTTTGCGGTCATCCCTGCACGGGCGACACTTGAAGAAGCCGCTGGAGGAGGGCGGCCGCCCTTCTCCAGCGGACCAAGAAGGTACCCCTGGTCAATGCGGCCTCGACTAACGCCTGAAATGGACGTGCTTAGATGCGCTTCGGACCAAGATGGCTTTTGGGTATTGTTGATGGAATGCTAAAATTAGAGTTTTTGCCCGGCATGAGTCTCCCGGACGTCATATCTGAGCTATGCGCCTGCGTAGGCGAGCACGGAGCTCCTCGACGCCGACAAGATGCCTTGTTCAGCCATGCGGCGACAGCTGCTGTTCTTTCGCCGCAAGAGCGGTGGCTGGCGCCCAGAGGATGCATTCCTCGGCAGGCCAAGGCCTGCCTTTGCGCTGCCCCATGTCTTGACCCATGGCACGGTGCCGCGCTCCAGCTCGGCAATGATGCGGTCCGTGATCTCCTGATAAAGGCTGGCGCCGGGGCGCCCGCCCTTGCCTGCGCCAGCCTCTGCGCTGGCGGAACGCTTGCTGTTTGCATGCATCGTCTCATCCTCCGCTCGCCAATCGCCGCGCCTTGCCCCGGGAGCGGGGTGGGCGGCGAGTCGCGACCGGAAAGGCCCGCCGTGGTAGGCGGACCGCATCCGAAGGACCGGAACGAAGAGGAGGACCCTGAGCGGCACGCGAAGGGTTGCGGGCTGCCGCGGCGGGCCTAGAAGGGAGTGCCGCCCACCCCGCGCCACCGGGAAAGGCCAACAGACAAACCGCGCCGCCCGCAAGGGCGGCGGCCGTTGGTGCGCGTCGTCAGGCGCGCGGGCGCTCCTGTCAGCAGCATGAAATGCTTGGAAACCTTCTGGGCGAGTCTCATCAACCGCGGTTTCGTCCCTGCTTCCGACTGTTCAGAATGAGGGTTCAGTAAATCGGCCGGTTCGATTCCGAGCACTCTGGCGAGTTTTGCCACCGTATCAATGCTGGGCGGCATAGATCGAGCGCTCAAGTGCGCTGACATATGTTCGGTCGACGCCAGCCTCATGCGCCAGCGCTTCCTGCGACAATTTCTTTTTTGGCGATGCCTACGCAGATTGCGGGCAACGACCTCTCGTATTTCCATGCACGAGAAGCCACCCTCTTGTCGAGGATTTCACAAGTATTCTCTACAAAAATCAGAGACAACAAAGGGGAGCGGCTGCACGGCATCACTTTCGCGAGGACAAATCCCGCTGATCGTGAACTCAAGGACGTAAATCATGAAGTTTGACACCCAAACAACCGCAACGCCATCTACAGGTCACGAGAGCGACGCATTTGTGCCAGCAGCTCGCAAGGATCGATTTTGAGAGCCTCGGTTACGTCGAGAAACTCAATTACGTCCAGCCCACGTTCACCACCCTCATACTTGGCGACGAACGACTGCGGGCGGCTTAGCATTTCAGCAACCTGGCTCTGGGTGAATCCGATATTTTTGCGCGCCGCTATCAACCTTTTCAGCAGCCAGCGCTGGCGAGGTGATCGAAGGGATTTCGACATCAGACGAACCGGCCAAGAAGGAACCGGCTCATGGACTAATCCCAGTTTCGGATTATCCCATTTTAGGATATTGTGCAGTTAAAGGTGGACACGGGGAATTCATACAGCGAGACATAAAATGGAAGACAGATTGCTCCAACCTGCTGTTGCCGACGAGGTCCCCTGGGCGGAGAGCCTGACCGCTTATGACAATGAGCACTTCAGGATCTATCTGAGACTCATAGACGCATGCGCCGGCAATGCCAGCGAAGAAGAGATGGCGCAGGCGATATTGGGCATTGATTCAGTGCGAGAGCCAGCTCGCGCCCAAAAGGCGGTTCGCAGCCATCTCGCGCGCGCCCACTGGCTGGTGATCGCGGGGTACAAAGAGCTGTTCGCTGGCCAAGAGGCCTGAGGGTGACGATCGCTATAGAAGAAACCGCTTATACCCGCCGTTCATAAGCGAGCGCCCGCGTCTGACTGCACGGCGGACGCTGTCGCGAAGATGGTCACCGGGGTCGGCCCAGTCCTGCTCGACGCGGGCTCTGCCGAAGAGGGCAAGGCCGATTTCGCGGTGTGGTGCGCCAGCGATGGAGCCGTCGAGCGCACGCAAGACGCGGCGCAACCGCGAGCAACGGGGCTCGGTCGGAAAGAATCCTGGTTGCAGCCTGCCGGTCCAACAGAGGCTGTTCAGGCATTCCAACGCGTTCAGGCGTTGCTTCAGTTCCTCTGGCGACCAGAGGACGGAGGATGTCAATCGCACAGCATCGAGGATGCTGACGCCTGAGGCAGCCAACTGCAAGCTCCTGCCACTGTCCTCGACAAGGACGTGCTGATGCCCATCCCGCGTGAGGAGTATGGAGATGCGGCAGGAGTGCGCGGCGAGATCGAGCACGTCGACCCCGCGCGGCCGCGCCCCCATTTCGGCAGCAACCGGTAAAACATGCGGACATTGCCAAGGGCACCAAAAGACGCTCGCATCAGTTCCTTTCGAGCTTGCAAAACAGAAGGCCCCACCGCGACAGATCAACAGTGTTCGACGGCAGGCTGATAATATCCCCGGACCGGGCGTTCGTGCGTTCGGCACCGAGCAGCGCGTTCGTCAGATCCTTCTGGAAGTCCGGATTGCGCCTGAGGAATTCCCAGGCCCAGCCTCGGCTGGTCAGCCGCTCGACATAGCGATAGTCACCATCATCTTGCCTGTCCGGCCAAGCAGGGCCAGGTCTTGTTTCGTCCATTGCATCATTTCCAGAAAGGGTTGGATTCCAGGCTCAGGCGATCTTCATGACCGGTGTCCACAGCACCGGGCCCTTGAGTCCGCCATTGCGACGGAGGGCTTCCAAGCTCTCTGTCGAGACGTCGAGATATCCGGCAACGGCACGTGTGTTGCCGATTATTTGCGGATCGGACAACCGTTCGAGTGGCCAGCCGGCGCGACGCAAGATCCGCTCTATGCGCAGATCGGTTACGGTGACGATGTTGCTCAGACCGCGTGACAAACCAAACTCGACCATTCCGGCAAACAGCTCGTAGGTGCCAATTGCGATGCCCGCCTGTTTCGGCGCGGAAGGCGGCAGATCAAGCGCAAAACGGCTGCTTTCCCAAACCCGCGGATCTTCCGGCGCTGAACGGTCAGCAAGGAGAGCGAAGAAGCTATCGCGCAGCATCGTCGGTCCTGTAGTCGGCAACAGGCGCACGCAGCCGTCGATGCGTCCGGTCGGCGCCCGCAGCAAGAGATAGTGGGGGCGCAGCACATCGAAAGGATCGATCTCATAGCCACCGCTGACCGAAACGTCCCAATCAAGTCGATCCCTGAAGACGCGATGCCGCAAGCGGTGCATCTGGGTGAGCTCGTCGACGAACTCGGCGTAGCAATCCGGCGTGATCAACTGCATCATGATGGCCTTCTCCCTCGCATGGATAGCCCCTGCGATTGAAGGCGAAGGCCGGAGTTGATACAACCTGTGTATGTGCCCAGGTTTCGGAGATCAGGTGAAGAGAGATGGCCGGGATAGTGCAAGCCGAACAGCTGCCTGAATAGCCGTCTTCACGCCAAGCTTCTTCCTGGCGTTATCCCGATGATAGGCTGCGGTGTGCCGACTGATTCCCAAGATGCGGCCGATCTCCCACGCCGTCTTTCCGCGAGCCGCCCACTTCAGACACTCGATTTCCCTTCGCGATAGGGAAACGCCATCCACGATCCTGCCGTCGGCCAGCTTGCGACAGGCATGAAGATGGAAGAAGATCGCGATGAGCTGCAGCACGCGGTCATATCGGTCAATCAGGCGGAAGAACAGTGGTCGCCTTTCATCCGAGGCGAAGGTCAGTGCTGCAAACGTACCGGTGCTGTCATGGATCGGGATCGTAAAGCCGCAGTGAATGCCGAATTGCGTCGCCTCATCCATCAATTGTCGCTGCTGCGTCGACAGTTCGAGATCAGCGCCGTGCGCATCCCAGTTGAATGGTTCCTGACCACCACGCGCCTGATGGATAACCGGGTCAATCTTTTCATACCGACTGTGAAGGTAGTGAGATGTCCAGGATTGAGGGTAGGTGGAAATCAGGCGCACCTTGCGGCCCTTGCCAGGCGAAGGGAAAAGATAGGCAAAAGATGGCAAATCGAGCGAAGAAGCAATCTCCCGTAAAGCGTTGCGCAGGTCTGTCGCGTCAGCGCTGTCTGCGATTTGCTCGACAAATTTATGAAAAACGTCTTGCATAGCTAAATTGCAGTGAGTTGGCTCATGGCTTCTGGCCCCCCATATCGGAGCCCGGGTCGACCAAAGCGCGGCCATGCAAGGATGAAGGCCCGGCAGGAGACTGAGCTCCGTGCCGGGCCGGTGCGCCTTGGGAGGGCGATATTTTTGCTTCGACGACGCTCTTGTCGACACCGAGACCTCATTCCAGCGTCGTCTCTCAGCAGTGACAGTTGTCCTCTTGGGTTTGCACTTCATTACGGTCGGGGTGTCTGTTTGCGGGGCTGTTGAGACTGCTCCATGGAGGAGCTCAGCCTCACGGTATTGCGGTCTGTGGTCTGTGAGAGCATCACCTCTACAATTCTTGCAGCAGCCCTACGTCACCGTCTCGGACGCGAAGGCGGTTCTGTATTTTTCGAGATTGACGTCGCATTTTCGGCATCGGCTCGCACATCCTCCATGCAAGTTGCCTTAAAGCGAAGCGGGTTGTTTTGCGCGCGCCAGCTCATGACGCCACAGGGCTCCCGGAGGTCATATCCTGGTCGATCCGAGTGGGAGGCGTCATCCGTCACGTCAGATCATATCGCGCCCTCCGCCTTCAGCGCGCGATAGGTCGTATCGACTGATTTCGCGGTTGCGTCGACGATGATGTCGATCTCTTTTCGGGTAATGATCAGAGGTGGGGCAAAGCCGAGGATATCGCCATGCGGCATGGCGCGGCCTATGACACCGTTTTCAAACAGAGCAGCGGCGGCGCGCACGCCGACCTGAAGTCCGGGTTCAAATGGTACCCGCCCCTTCGGATCCCGCATCAGCTCCACGGCGGATAGAATGCCGACGCCCCTAACCTCGCCAACCATGGGATGTCCCTCCAGTTCGGCTTTCATGCGGGCTTGCCAATACGGTCCGACGTCCCGAACATGTTCCAGGATATTTCTTTCCTTTAGCAATTTAATGTTGGCAAGCGCGGCCGCCGCGCAAAGCGTGTGACCAGAATATGTCCAGCCATGGCCGAGTGGCCCGTGCTTTTCCGTCCCTTGTTCCAAAACCGACCAGACCCGGTCACCGATAATCGACCCGGAGATAGGCAGGTAGGCGGAACTCAAGCCCTTGGCGATCGTTACGAAATCCGGGCGCATACCATAGAGGTGCGATCCGAATTTCTCACCGGTTCGCGCGAAGCCGCAGACCACCTCATCGGCAATAAGGAGGATGTCGTACTTGTCAAGCACCCCCTGAATCGCAGCCCAGTATCCCTTCGGAGGCGGAACGATGCCACCGGTCCCAAGTACCGGCTCTCCAATGAAGGCTGCAACGGTCTCTGGGCCTTCAGCGAGGATAAGGGCTTCAAGTTCGTTGGCACAGCGCCTGGAGAACGCCTCCTCATTTTCGCCGTCGCGCGCCTGGCGATAGTAGTGTGGCGTCGTCGTATGGCGCACCAAATTCAAAGGCAGGTCGAAGAAATCGTGAAAGAAGAGAAGGCCTGTCAGGCTACCTGTGACCAGCCCGGACCCGTGATATCCGCGGTGCCGCGAGATGATCTTCTTCTTTTCAGGGCGACCGAGAATGTTGTTGTAGTACCACACCAGCTTGATGTTGGTTTCGTTGGCGTCGGAACCGGAGAGGCCGAAAAAGACCCTTCGCATGTTTTGACCGAAATATTCGACCACGGCCTCTGCCAAGAGTGCGACTGGCTCAGTTCCTTGGCTCGCATAGACATGGGCGAACGGCAACTCGTGCGCTTGCCGGGCGATGGCCTCGGCAATCTCCGTGCAGCCATATCCCATATTGACGCAGTAAAGCCCTCCGAAACCGTCAAGGCTCTTTCGGCCGTCGGTATCCCAGATGTACACGCCTTCTGCGCCGGCCATGATCCGGTTTGGCGTCTCGCCGCGGCTGTGCTTGGCCAAGTGTGTAGACGGATGAAAGACGAAGCTTCGATCCTTCTCCCGCAGTTGCTCGGTTCCCAGATTGCTCAAACGCATCGTCGCTCTCCTCGCGCATCAGTCGGCTGGGAACACTCGGCCAGCCGCCCGTTGGAAACCAGCATAGTGGCAAACGTATCTCGGGTTTCGCGGGAATGCACACTTTTAGCCGACGAATTCACGGAATCGGCACCAATCGCCGTGAAAACCAAGGCTTCCGGAGTTTACCGTTGCCTCAGGGCGGACAGAGGAATCGGTGAGTTGGATTTCACTGGTTTCGTCACGACAAGGCTGTAGTATTGCTCGATACCCAAGCCTGCCTGCAGCAATTCCTCCATGAAATCCTGATACGCAGCCATGGAAGGAGATGAAACGCGCATCAGATAGTCGATCCGCCCTCCGATAGCCCAGCAGTCGAGGATTTCCGGAATCTCTTTGATCGCAGTTTCGAAGTGTCGTTGATCCTCAAGACGATGGCGATCCAGAACCACCTCCACCATTATAGAGATGATGCCCCCGATGAGGGCTGGACTTAATCGCGCATAGAACCCCTCAATGATCCCTGCGGCTTGGAGCACGCGGAGCCGCTCCGAACAGGCCGACGCGGAAAGGTGAACACGCTTTGCGAGTTCGCTTTTCGAAATCCGACCATCTGACTGGATCTCTGAGAGAATCCGGACATCCCAAGCGTCTAGTCGCACAGGATCGGGTTTCGGCTTCATGACATTTTGCTCTCAAGCGGTAGTCGCAGCGCAATTAGTGCCAACCAATTCCATCATCAATCGAAGCGAACGAATATAGTGGCCGTCATTCGTCCTCGGCCTGCAAGCTTCACTGCGAGGTTGTAGAAGTCAGGGGGACTGAGAACGATCCAAGCAGGACGCTGTAGAACAGTTGGGTATTGCCCCTGCCCCCAACCGGGCGATGACGCATTGGAAAGGAGTGATCGCCTGTCGGGCGGCGGGCCTTCTCGAATATGAATGGCGAATCTTTTTGGTATCTCCGGTGCTTGCCCCGATTGGCACCCCTAGACAGCACCCTAAGCGTCGATCGTAAGGACGGCAGGTCGATGCAGTCTTTACACTGAGCGTTTGGCATCGAGAGCGACTTGAAAGCCTTTCTTGTCTGGCTCGCCGAGGAGCTGAAACCACAAATGGCCGCCTGTGTCACCGATACGGCCCAAAATCCGAGGCGGGAGTCTGGCCGGATTCGGGCAGCCAGCGAACTCAAACGCCGATGCTGCGGGCGATGCTGTCGGCCGCCATGCGCTTACGCCACTCAAGCGGCCCGGAATTATGAATGGAGTTTCCCTCAATATCGACAGCCATGATGACCGGCATGTCCTGCACCTCAAATTCATAGATGGCTTCCATGCCTAGGTCTTCAAAGGCAACGAGCCGCGCCGCCTTGATCGATTTTGAAATCAGGTACGCAGCGCCACCCACTGCGATGAGATAGGGCGCCTTGTGTCTGACAATCGACTCGATGGTCGCCGGTCCCCTCTCCGCTTTACCGACCATCGCATATAACCCGGTCTCGGCGAGCATCTTTTCAGTAAAACCGTCCATGCGGCTGGAGGTAGTCGGGCCAGCCGGCCCGACGACCTCATCCCTCACCGCGCGGACTGGTCCGACGTAGTAGATCACGCGTCCCCGTAGATCGACCGGGAGCGGCTCGCCGGCATCGATCAGATCGACCATTCGCCGGTGGGCGGCGTCACGGCCTGTCAGCATCTTTCCGGACAAAAGAAGGGTTTCCCCGCAGCGCCACGATGCCGCCTCATGCTTCGTGAGCGCATCGAGATTGACCCGACGGACGCCGGTTGTGTGCAAGTCCTCATGACCGATCTGGGGCCATTCGGAAAGGTCGGGCGGTTGGAGCTGTACCGGTCCTGTGCCGTCCAAGATAAACTTCAGGTGCCGGTTGGCGGCGCATTGCGGAATGAGCGCCACAGGCTTCGACGCGGCGTGGGTAGGATATGTTGCAACCTTGACATCAACGACTGTCGTCAGCCCACCAAGGCCTTGAGCGCCGATGCCCAGCGCGTTAATCCGCTCATAAAGCTCAACCCGCAGTGCCTCCTCCGCGTTTGACGGCCCCCTGGCGATCAGTTCCGACATGTCGATGGGCTCGTTCATGGCCTCCTTGGCCAGCAACATCGCCTTTTCAGCGCTGCCACCGATGCCGACCGAGATCAGGCCGGGCGGGCACCATCCGCTGCCAAGGGTCGAAACGGTGTCGACCACCCAGTCGGCAACAGACGCGCTAGGCGTCAAGATGGTGAAACGCGCCTTGTTTTCGGACCCGCCCCCTTTTGCTGCGATGGTGATCTCAATGTGGTTGCCGGGCACGAGGTCGACGTGGACGACTGCCGGCGTGTTGTCGCGCGTGTTCACCCGCCCGGCAAGCGGATCCGAGACGATCGATGGTCGAAGGGGATTGTGGGGGTCGAGATATGCTTGGCGGACGCCCTCATTTACGAGGTCGGCGAAACTGGCCGCTGATTTGACGCGGACGCCCATGCCGACCTTTGCAAAGACCACCACAAGACCGGTGTCCTGGCAGATCGGGCGCCGTCCGAAGGCCGCCATGCGGGAGTTCAGCAAAATCTGCCCGATGGCGTTCTTAGCCGCCGGGCTCTGTTCGCGCGCGTATGCCTGCGAAAGGTACCGGATGTAGTCAAGGGGATGGAAGTACGAGATGTACTGAAGGGCGTCGGCGACGCTCTCTATAATATCCTTGCCGGCAATGGTCCGTGTTTTGCTATCCACGAAATCTCATCCTAATGACCCGAACCCGTTGACCAGTTTCAGGTTCTGAAAGCTCCGAAAACCTTGCTCGCCGCCTTCATATCCATAGCCGCTCTGTTTGACGCCCCCATATGGCGCATCTGCGGAAACGCCTTTTAGGTAGTTTACACTGAGAGCGCCTGCCGAAAGACCGCCGATCAGCGCCCGTTTGGTATCGGCGGCGCAGGTGAAGAAGTAGGCGGCCAAGCCATACTCGGTGGCGTTGGCTTCTTCGATCGCCTCCTCGATCGTGTCGAATGGCGCTACGGTGAGGATCGGCCCGAACGGCTCGTCATGAAGCATTTTCGCATCCTTTGGCACCCCTGTCAGGACGGTTGGCGGCCAGTAAAAACCCGGTTGGTCGAGGCGGGTGCCACCGGTTTCGATGGTGGCGCCGCGATCGACCGCGTCCTTGACCAGACGCTGCATGGCCTCGATTCGTCGCGCGTTTGCCATTGGACCCATCTCTGTCGCAGGGTCGTCCGGCGGACCGATCTTGATCTTGCGGGCGGCTTCCGTCATCAGCGATAGGAATTCCTCATAGAGAGACCGCGCGACGAGGATCCTGCTGGGCGCATTGCAGCTTTGACCCGCGCACTCGAACTTGTATTCCGAAATTGCCGGTATAGCTTTTGCCAGGTCGGCATCCTTGCATACAATGACCGGGGAGTGCCCACCGAGCTCGAGGATGCATCGCTGCAAGTTATTCGCGGCGAGCTTGGCGAGCTGTTTTCCAACCTCGGTAGAGCCCGTGAAAGTTAGGACCTTGACGATCGGCGAGTTGAGGAGATGCCGCGATATTTGCACCGGAACGCCAAAGACGAGATTGACCACGCCGTCCGGAATACCCGCTTGTCGTAAGGCTTCGACGAAATGGACAGCCGCGCTTGGTGTCTCTTCAGCCCCTTTGAGGATCACCGGGCAGCCTGCCGCCAAAGCTGGGGCGAGCTTGCGGGCGATGAGAACGGCGGGATAGTTCCAAGGCGTAAAGGCAGCAACGACGCCAAGGGGCTCTGGGACGATCATCCGGTTCGGGCCCATCGGAATAGGGGCCGACAGCTGTTCGGCGTGCGTGCCGTTCCACTCCAGTGTTTCGACAGCGCGCGCGTACTCGCCTGTCGCTTCGGCAATCGTCTTTCCCTGTTCGGTCGACAAATCCTTCGCTGCGTCTCCCACCTTCGTGGTCAGGATCCTGGCGGCCGCCACAAGGATCTCGCCGCGCTCTTTTGCAGGCCGTGAGGACCAAGCCTTGCGGCTGCGCTCTGCCGAAGCGAGCGCCTCATCCAGATCCGACACCGTCGCCGCCGCCACCGAGCCACATACCTTCTCTGTCGCCGGATTGATTACTGGCAGAGTGGTTCCGTCACTACCGTGTCGCCAACTGCCGTTGATGAAAAGCTGATAGCTCATGGCGTTGGACATCGCATGCTCCACTTGAGTGAATTTGCCAAGTGCGAGAACGGCCGATATGCGGACCATGGGCTCGCTTCTCTGCAATTTCATCGCGATCGCGCGGTGGGTCAAATATGGAATATCGCCCAAAACCATCTGGCATCCAGATTGGCACGGCTCATGCAGCCGCGGAGGAGCGGTAACACCTGGACTTGATTTGAAGGATGTGCCTAAGCGCGGTCCGGAGCCGTGGCTGACCAGTGCCTGCTCTCGATCAATGTCCTGACGACCTTGGGGATCAGTTTGCGGACCGCAGAGACGGCTGGAGAGCGCTCATCTTTCGGGTTGACGGCAACCACAACGGAACGGGTAATCACTGGATCAATGATTTTGACCGTTCGGACCTGTCCCTGAGAGGCTTCTTTCTGAATGGCCGACGGGGTAAGGATGGAATACGCCTTTCCTTCCATGACCATACTGATGATCGTAGAAAGGGAGTCGACTTCGAATCTGACGTCCAGAACACAACCGTGTTGGGCAACGACATCAGCCACCGAACGCCTGACGTTGTTGTTGCGCATGGGAACCGCCAGCGGAAATGCGTGCAGATCGGCCAGCCGTATTGAATCTTCTAAAGGCGGTTGACCAGGCGGCACCACCAGGCAAAACTCTTCGCGGGCCAGCACCGTCATTTGCCCGACGCTCTCGGCAGTGCGGTACAGGACAGCCAGATTGAAACGGCCAGCAGCCATCCACTCCTCTAGCGGTCCCGTCATGCCCTCGATCATCTTAAGCGAAATCCTCGGCAATTCGCTTCTTACTGACTCAAGTAGGGGACCACTAAGGACGCGAGCGGCTCCGGACGGAATGCCAATGGTCACCTCTCCCGAAGGAGCAGCCACCGAGTTGGTAAGTTCCGCCTCAGTGAGCTGAATTTCCTTCAGGATGATCCGCGCGCGCTCAAGCAGCTTGTCTCCCGACGCCGTGACGCTGACACCGGTCCGATCGCGAACCAGCAGCTGGGTGCCGAATCCTTCCTCCAGTTGACGCACATGCAGGCTCAGAGCGCTTTGAGCAACGTTGAGGGTCGCAGCTGCCTTCGTGAAACTGCCGGCTTCGACGACGCCCACAAAGTATCTTAACTGCCTTATGTCCACGATGAACAAATCCAACCGGAGCATGATCCCCAGTGCTTTCATATCTATCTCGAAACGAGATGGCAGGCAAGTCACAAAACCGTCGCACCAGTTCGAAAAAAGCCTGTCCGGCAGCTGAGTGGAGGCTCAGTTATTGCTGGCGAGAGCCAGGACCTCCTGGGCGCGCCGCACCACTGGCGGATCAACCATCTTACCATTTAACGAGAATGCTGACAGTCCGCGGGAGGCGGCATTGTTCTCCGCCGCGACGACATTGCGGGCCCACTCGACTTCCTGAGCGCTTGGCGAGAAAGCCTCATTGAATACTGCGACCTGTGTCGGATGGATCGCCAAAGCTCCCGCAAAGCCAAGCCGCCGCGCATGCGCCGCGGCTTCACGAAGCCTATGAGTGTCCGAGAACTCGCCGATGCTTCCTATGAAGCCTAGCGGGAGCAACCCGGCCGCACGGGCGGCAAATAGAACAGAAAGGTTCGGTGTCAAGAGAAGGTCGAATTCCGGGGCGCCGCCAACAGCAGCACTGAAGTCTTCAGGACCAAGCGCCATTGCGACCATTCTTGGATGCGCCGACGCAATGGCCGCGAGTCTTTGCAAGGCGCCCGGCGTCTCGATCTGGGCGAGGAACCGAATGCGTCCCAGTGGAAGATTTCTTTCTCGTTCAAGGTCTGAAACCGTATTCGCGATCTCTAAAACCCACTCTGCCGAATCCGTCTTCGGAAGAACCAGTGCGCCAACACCTTCCATCACGGCTGCATCGAGATCGGCCGCCAAGGCGCGCAACCCACGATTCACGCGGACCAAAACAGATGCGCCCTTGCGCGCCACCTTTGTCACGGATTCGGGAAGCTGCCGCCGTGCCTCGCCCTTCTGATCCTGGGGAACGGAATCCTCCAAGTCGAGAATGACGCCATCTGCACCCCGCTCATGGGCCGTCTCCACAAAGCCTGGAACGTGAGCGGGAACGAAGAGCAGGGATCTCCAGCGTGGTACAGACATCTCGCTTTCAACGGCCGCAAACGCGTCCTTGATCATGGAGTTGCCTCTGCGGTCGATTTTAGCGAGCGCGGTGGCAGTAGCTCGCTGGCGGCCGATGCGCTGAGATGACCCGAAGTATGCGAGCTCTCTATCGCGAGCGCGCTCACCTTACCGACAAGACGCGCGCTCACGCTGACGCGGCTCTCTCGCGCAAACGCCCCAGAACCTCCTCGCGGACAGTCTTGGTATGAGCACCAAGAGCCGGAACTGGGCGCAGCGAGGGGTGCTCAGAGTTGAAGATCGCCGCCGGCGCTATCGTGTCTACAACTCCTTCAGGTGTGCCAACCTCAACCCGCCGAACGTGTGGATGTTTTGAAACATCGGCCACTTCATTCAGTCGCCCATACGCCAGACCGGCTGCCTCAAGCTCCTGCATGGCTTCGTGGCAGGACAGTTCAGAAAACCGCCGTTCAAGGATCTCATCAAGTTGCGCACGGTGACGGAGGCGCTCCATATTATCAGCGAAACCAGGTGCGCGTGTGAGCTCCGGCTGCCTTAGGAACTTCTTGCAGAAATTTACCCATTCGCGGTCATTTTGAACCGAAAAGATGACCTCTTTGCCATCAGCACAAAGATAGGCGCCATAGGGCGCCAGCGACGGGTGTTTCACGCCGGCGCGTACCGTGTGATAGCCGCTGTAGTCGTTTTGCAGAACCGGAACATTCATCCAGTCGGCGACGGCATCGAACAGTGACACCTGGATGCTGGAGCCTTCGCCGGTGACCTCGCGGTGATAGAGGGCCTGAAGAATGGCGCTATGCGCGGTCATGCCTGCCGAGATGTCGCAAACCGAGACCCCTACGCGCGCGGGCCCTTGTTGGTTGCCGGTGATAGCGCATAGACCTGTTTCAGCTTGGATGACGAGATCGTAAGCCTTCAGGTGGGAAAACGGCCCCGCCTCCCCGAAACCGGAGATGTCGCAGGTGATCAGCCGCGGAAAGCGTCGGCGGAGGTCGGCAGACCCAAATCCCAGTTTTTCGATGCTGCCCGGCTTCAGATTCTGGATAAAGACGTCAGCAGCGGCAATGACCATGTTTAGGACCTCGCGGTCTGCCTCTGACCTCAGGTCCAGACAAACCGACTCCTTGCCCCGATTGAGCCAGACAAAGTAGGCGCTTTGCCCCCGCACCAACTTGTCGTAGCTTCGGGCAAAGTCCCCTTCCGGCCTCTCGATCTTAATAACCCGGGCGCCGGCGTCCGCAAGGCGAGATGACGCATAAGGCGCGGCCACAGCCTGCTCCACTGCAACGACGGTGATCCCCTCAAGGCAATTCTGCATGGTTACACCGTGCTTTTCATTGAACGTTTTCGTTTTGAGATCGACGACGGTTCAGCATCGCGAGTAGTCGGTTCTGTTCGTTCCCGACGATGGAAAATGCCTCATCGACGCCCATTCCTGGCTTTGCGAGCATCATTTCGGCCTGGGTCGCTACAGAAATGTGGACTGAAGCTTGGGCGGAGAGATCCGTCTCAGTACAGCTGCCCCCGACATATGCCCCAATTTTATTCGCCTTGCAGATGAGAACTGCGCGCGCCGTATCGGCGATTGAGCCGACGTCTGGCGTCTTGATTTGGACCAAATGCGCAGCCTTCGCTTCGGCAAAGAGCTGAATGTCCTCGAGCGTGTTGCACCTCTCGTCCACCACAATGCGAGCGCCAGAATCCCGGTCATCCAAGATCGATACGATCCGGGCATAATTCTCAATTTGAGCTTGTGTAGAACCAAAGTCGGCCGGGGACTCGATATTGATCGTAAAACCCGGAACCGTATCTGCTACCATGCAAATAAAGTCGGCGATCCGTTGCGGCTCCATCCCGATTTCCTGGCCGATCCAGCCATACACGTCGAAATGCAGCACCGGATGGTACCCCGGGCGGCCGAGTTCGCGCGTGCGCGTTGCAACCCACTTCACGAATTCCTGGAAAGTCTGGCCGCCCGCGCCGAATTTCTGCCTGGAGTTGATCAGGCCGTGGGGGAGGACATCCACGGCCTTCAGAATCATCTTATCCACATTGATCTCGCGAGCATCGCCGCTTTGACAGTAAATCGGGACCCTCCGCGTCGGCAGCGGCAAATCAAATTCAGCACATACGACCTCTGCCATCGTCCTGCGGTGAAGATGGGCCGCGGCTCGAAGCAGCGCCTGGCTCACGCCGTACTCAATCGCCAGAGGTAACCGCTTGTGTTCGAAGGCCCCGAAAACCTTGGCGCAGGCATCAAGGTAGCGAGACGCATCGACACCAAGAAGCTGCGGCACGACAAGGCGCGACGCTAAATCTGAGATTTGATTAGTGTCGAAAAGAGAATCGCGTCCACCGGCACCAGAATACTGAACGCTCATCATATCGCCCCAAACGACGGTGTCGTCGGCAAGGACAAGCCCGACACTCAGCGAAGATGCAGGAACGCGAATGGATTCGAAGTCGGGCGTGACGGCTTCTCCCAGATAGACAAAACCGTCCTGCGAGGCGCCGGCTCTTATGGCTGCCTGATCGTCGTAGAAAAACGCGCCGTTGCCTGGCGCGAGGATTACGTCTTTGATCTGCACTTCAGTTCGCTCGATTTATCGGACGGCGTTGATGCGGGATGCAGTTCGTACGCTGTCCGTCAAGTATCGCCATTTGGCGTTGAGTCCGCCAATATAATGTCCCGGGCGGTACCATCGCGTTTTCAGATGGCTGGCGCCTTACTTTGAGCACGGCTGTCTCTCTTTAAACTAAAATTTAAACAAACTTGGCAGTTAATTGAAGCCCATGCGAGCCGCCTCATGAACAGCCAGATGTCGGCAATAAAAGCCACGTTTCGGCGAAGGCGAACGTTCGCTCGAAGCTTTAGCCATGCGCCGCCCGCGGCGAGGCCAGGCGATTGTTCGCTCAGTGCTCAGTTATTCGGCGGCCTGACTCCAAAGGCCGCAGCGCATTCCGGGAGAATGACGATCTCAACAACAGGCTTCCGACCTGCTGGGGCGTGCCTTCAACTTCGGCTCCGCATGACCGCCGTCAGCGAACGCATCACGAGGGTCCGGACCTGTAATTGCAGAGCTTGGCGGTGTATCCGTTGAGGGTTTTAAGGATCTGTCCGCACTGGCCGAGCCGGAGCTGGTCGTGCTGTATCGGGTCTCACAAGGGCGGACGTTGCATTGACTCGAAGCGGGCTGTCAGGCCCATCTGACTACCTTCGCATATCGTCCGCCCCTGCGTTCCTCGCGGGACACCGCCCTCGGATCAGCGCTGGCGCTTCACTACTGGCAAACTGTTTCTACCTCATCTCAAGCCTCGAACAAAGTGCCGTCGCGCAGCATGGCATACATAATGACAGTGAGCGTCACGAGCACCCCATCTTGCGGGCTATGCGCTGGCGAGATTTGCCGCCTGATTTGCGAGGAGCGCAGGCGCATGGAGTGATCACCGGCCGGCGGCGGCGGCGCAACTGGACGCCGGCGGGAAAGGCTCTCTCGGGAGACCTGGCTGGTGCCACGTCTTTGCAGCTTGTGCCGTTTGCGCAGGAAGTTGCTGACGCGGTCATGGACATGTCGGTCAACGGCTTCGTAGGCCGGCGCTCGGGTGCCGTCGCAGAAGTACGTCGACCAACCGAGCAGAACCCGGTTTAGTTGAGCTCGCACCTCGCACCTCCGGCACGCACCTTTGTTTCCCGCCTCAGGAGTTTGCTGACTTTCGTCTTGACCCCGTTGCACGCTCTACTTGGACGGGCTTGCGCCCAGATACCACCGGGCCACCGTGGGGGAGGTAGTGTGGTCCCCATGAGTAGCCAACGAAGTCGAAGCGCTCGTGTCGGCATCCTTCATCGAGGTCTTGGCCTCGTTGAGTGTCACCCCGAGTTTCGTCATCACCGTCCGTGTCCACGCCAGCGCCTGGGCTGCATGACCGCAGCTGAGGATGACGAAGTCGTCGGCATAGGAGATGACATGAGCACGGAACGCTTCGCCGCGTCCGGTGAGCCGCCCCATGTTTCAGGAAGCGGTTCATGTAGATGACCGAGAGCAGCGGGCTTGCGACCCCGCCCTGCGGGTTTCGTCGACCACGCAGATCGAGGTCTCTTCCAAAGAAACGTCAAGTCCGGCAAAATACTTCATGGCTGCTCCTTCCCGATGTTTGTGGCGTCCAATGACGGTGGCGCTCGCCCGCAAGTGGCGTTCATTCCGATATTCGTCGAAAGGTTCCATGCCACACGGTCAGTATCAAGACGTCGCAACAGATCCTTCAACTATATTTTACAAAGTCTTTGCGACTGCCGACCGCTAACAATGGTAAGCCTCACCGCAAAGCGTGAGGTCAGGCACGGATAAAGAGCTAATGCCAGATTCAGACCGCCGCGCAGCACGAAGCATCGGAGTCGGTAGCCAATGGCAAGAAGAGCACTCATTCTCGTTGAAGGTCATGGCCGCATGGGCCTGCAATACGTCCAAGCAGCCCAGCGCCTTGGCCTTGATCCAATTACCCTGTCGACTGATCCAAATCAGTATGACTATGTTGCGGCGGAAACGCTTGAGGCAATCCGCATCGACACAGACAATCTCGGTGCGCTGATCCACGAATGCTTGCGGCTACGCAAGACCTACGACATTGCTGGCATTACTGGGTTTTCGCGCGCCGATGAGTCGGCCTGTGTGACGGCTGCCAAGCTCTGCCGGCATTTCGGTCTACCGGGACCAAGCCCCGAATCTATTGAACGGTGCTGCGACAAATTCACCCAACGTGAGCTCCTCGCGCAGGCCGGGATTCCCGTACCGGCTTATCGCCTGGCGGCGAATGCGACCGACATCGAAAGTTCTGCCGCGCCAATTGGACTGCCGGTGATTGTTAAGCCAGCCTTAGGCAGCGGCAGCAGCGGCGTACGATTGTGCCGCGACGTTGATGAGTTAGTGGAACATACGAACTATCTGTTGGGCGGGCAGCACATTTGGCAGTCCTCGCCGAGGATCTTGGTCGAAGATTTCGCACAAGGCCCATACTATTGCGCTGAATTAATGGGAGATAAGGTCGTTGCGATCGGCGCCGGTGATTGCGGCCCCCCCCCGCATTTCGTCTTTCGTGAATTCACCCTTCCGGCCCGGCTGAGCGATGACGAGCAGGAGTGTATCGCCGATGTTTCGCTGAGTTGCCTGAAAGCTCTTGGTCTCGGCTGGGGGCCAACCTGCATTGAATTCCGCTGGACGGAGGTTGGCCCAGTCGTCATTGAAGTCAATCCGCGTCTTGGTGGCGCGCCCGGTCCTCAAATGATTCAGCTGGCTTACGGTGTTGATCTCATTACCGCGCACATCAAACTTGTCATAGGCGAGGAATGCGATTTGCGCAGGAGGCATTCGCAGACTGCGGCTGCGCGGATCCTAGTTCCTGATTGCGATGGCACCCTCGATTGGATCGATGGCGGCAGTCGGGCGGCTACCGTAGCAGGTGTCGCCGAAGTCGAATTGTATGTTGAATCCAAGACGCCGATCGTCAGGAAAGGCGATTTCCGAGACTGGATCGGACATGTCATCGTCGCTTCACCGAGCCTTGCTCAGACCGAGATGATACTTCAGCGCGCCGTCGAGTCGATCGATTGGGTGATCACTCCATTTCCGACAAACCTTGGCGAATAGCAATAGTCTGCGGCACTTATTCTCCACACTCGCGCAGGTGAGTGTGGCCGTATGTGTTGCTCGGGCGGGCCAAGCCGATCCTCATCACAGGAGGAGAGCCGTGGCAGATTATGGGGAAGCATTTGGCGGAATGCGCTTTGCAAACAATGCCCGGCGTTGGCCCCATCGCCGCACCGGCGATCGAAACTTTTCGCCCCAGATGGAGACGCGTTCAAATGTGGCCGTGACTTCGCCGCCCGGCTTGGCCTCGTCCCGTTGCAGAAATCGACCGGCGGCAAGCAACAACTAGGAAAAATCTGGCGACGAAGCCGCGCATGCTCGTGGCCATTGCGCTGGCCAACAAGATGGCGAGTGGCATCTGGACCATGTAGCGCGCCTCGCGCCGCTCATTCGCAGCCAGACGCTATCCAACATACTGCACTATTCAAGGCAAAGTCGACGTAATTTAGCTAGATTTGAAATAGAAGTTGCGGTTATGTCAGAAAATTTCAGTAGTTTTGTACAGACTAGACAAGTTATACAAACGCTGACTACACAATTGGCACGTTATTTAGCAGACTGGTGAAAAAGTGGCTCACAGTAAGGCTATGTGCGTAATTGAATGTCGCCGGAGAGATTCGGACAAGGAGGCATGCGCGGCGAAGACGAACGGTCTGGCGAACTGTTCAGTTATGTTGATCTCGAGGCTCGGGTGCGGCACGATCATCCGTTGCGCCGCATTCGGGGGTTGTGAACGAGGGTAAGCGTCACGAGCACCGCACGGCGGTCCTTGCTTGCCAAAGGCAGGATTCAGATGCGGGCCGCTTTGACTCGCTTGGGCATGAAGTACGAGCGGATGGCGACGATCGCCTTTGCAACGGCGGCGACGCCCGCGTCGTCGAGACGGGAGTTCACCCCCGTTGTGTCCCGGATCGGGACGATGATGTCGCCGGTTGCGGCATGACCGCGGAGAAAGGGGCGCCGGAGCCTTGTGGCATAGCCGGTAGCGAGCAGGAAGGCAGTCACCCAGTGGAAGGGGTCGAAGGAACGAAGGAACCGTCATTGCGCCGCGCAAAGCGCGGCGCCAGGTTTCCGCCGTTTCGGCAAGCCCGCTCGAGATCCGGTTTAGTGGGCAACGAGCGTCTGAACGGCGAGCGCCTCGGTCGTGCCTTCGAGCGCCATCAGCGCTTTCTCGCCTGCAAACAGAGGAATCCATTGGCGCGGGTCGATGAAGCGGGGCCCGATGATGAGCGCCGTCAGATAGCCATCGAGCCCATCCATGCCGAAGACCGGCGGATGCGGCCGCTGCTTATGCAGGAACGTCTGGAAGGCCGCATCGTCCAGCATCGGGCGCGAAGGCGCAACCGAGGACGCTGCGGCGGGCCGAGCGGCGACGGGCCCCCTTGACCGACGAGCGATCATGCCGCCACACGCTCCAGTTGGCACCGTGCCTCCCGGTCTGCCTTCCAATTCCTATTCCACGGCAAGAGCTCGTCGAGCCGATTGACGATTGACCGGAATGGAACCCGAGACGATCTGCTCGAGCACGTCGGCGAGCCAGGTTTCGGGATCGAGACCATTGAGCCGTGCCGAGTTGACCAGTGATGCCAGCACCGCCCATGTCTCGCCACGGCGAGCGGATCCGGCAAAGAGGCTATTCTTCCTCGTCAGGCAAACTGGTTTGAGCGAACGCTCGACAACGTTGCTATCGACTTCGATCCGTCCGTCCTCGAGGAAGGCGATCAGCCCATGCCAATGCGCCAGCGTGTAGGCGATGGCCTTGCCGAGCGACGACTTGGCCGAGACCTCATCGATCAGCATCTTCAGCCGCTCCCTCAGTGCCGGCATGAGCGGAGAGCTCTTGGCCTTGCGCACCGACAGGCGCTGCTCGGGGCTCATGCCGCGGATGCTATCCTCGATCCGGTAGATCTCGGCAATACCGGCGATCACCGCCAGCGCCTCGCTCGAGCCCGTCGTCTTGACCACCTCGACGAACTTGCACCGAGCATGGGCCAGACAAAAGGCAAGCTGCAAGGATGCGATATTACTCTTGCGCCGCTGCTTCGCCAGGCTCTCGTAGGCCGCATAGCCATCAACCTGGAGAATGCCGTCGAATGTTGAAAGCTGTGCCTCGACCTCTCCGGCTCCCCGGCTTTCTGCAAACACATAGCCAACTCCCGGCGGAGCCGGTCCCTGCCAGGGACGATCATCGACGGCCTGGGCCCACAACTGGCAGACTTTCGTCCGCTTGCGTTCCGGATCAAGTCGCGGCAGCGGCGTTTCGTCGCAAAGCACCCGCGGCTGCGAGGGATGAAGGCAAGCAGGCGATCGTATAGCGGCCTCAGCCACCAGGCGACCCGTCCGACCCAGCCGCCGAGCGTGCCACGGTCGAGATGGATGCCGTAACCCGAGAAGATCTGCGACCGACGATACAGAGGAAGATGCTAGGCGAACTTGGAGACGACCACATGCGCCACCAGCGCCGTCGTTGCCATGCCCCCGTCCATTACTCGCGCTCGCGCCGGGATGATCTTCGGGGCAAAATCGGAGAAGCTGGCCGTTCTCGATCCGACCCAGATCGCGCTCGATCTCAGCGACCTCTGCGAGGTGCCGGTCGCGGCCAATGACGATGCCGCCGAAGATAAGGATCGTATGGGCGGCAATCTCATCCGCAGAAACGCCCTGAATCAAAACGAACTCTGAGACCCTCGCCTTCTGAGGACAGTTAACGGCGCCGGCGGCTCGCGCGTCGGTGAAGCAACCGACGCCCGTATACCATCGCTACGACCGCGAACGCGGCCGCGATGTAGAACATCTCGGTCGTGCCGTCGCCCCCATCTGGAGAAACGCCAAAAATCCGCTCAATAAAATCCATGTGTTTCACCTTCCAGATGAATAGGTATCGGTACTTCTTAACCGCTGGCCCTGCTGAACCCTATGGGCTCGACGCCGGCAGTCCTCAGGGCGACGTTGAACGCCGCGGCCTTATTGTCCACAACCACGCCAAACTTTTGAATCTCCTCTTCAACCTTTGATATGATCTCGTCAGCAACCTGGCGGGCTGGGAGTGTCGGCGCCTCGTCGGCGACGGCAACCACACTGATGATGTCGACCAGTTTATCCCTTAAGCCAGGCAGGTTCCGCTCTTGGTCGCGCGGCGTCTCCTGCTTGATGTCGATCAGTGCTCCTTCGATTGCCTCAAGCTGTCCGGCCAGCGCATGTGCACGTTCCTTAAATGTCGTGCTACAACCGAGCCGCTCCTGCACATCCGTCATCTGTCGTTTCATCAACCGAATGTGATTCAGAGTCTGGTTGAGTGCCGAAAGCGTGCTGAACAGCTCTTGCAGGAGTGCGAATTGCTCGATGAACTCCTTCTCCGTCGTAACTACCCGTGGATCCTTGACCACGCAGAAGCCGGCTGTTTGGTCCTCGCGGCCAATTTGAAGCCGGACTTTGTAGCTACCTGGAACGACGGCAGGGCCGCTCGGGTCCTCGTTATCCGCAGCGAGAGGCTTGTACTTGCGGGTTTCCAGCGACCGGTCCAGCTTGGCTGGTCCGGGGTATCTGAGATCCCACACGAAGCGGTTGAGCCCAGCCTTCGTGCCGGGCTTCGCGTGAAAAGGCAAGTCGCTGTCATCGCTTGAGAAACTGGTGATGAGGTCGCCCGCAGCGTTCTGGAAAGTAAGTTTAATCGGCTGTTCCGCATCGCTGCGCAACCAGTAATAAACGATCGCTCCGTCCGGCGGATTCTCTCCGCAATCGAGATAGCGGCGACCCGTCCGCCCGTCCAACTCCATGACCTCTGTGGCGGCGCCGATGCCCCAAGTCTGGTACCATATCCCGACCTTGGAGATGCCGACTTTAGAAAAACCTTGCCCAGCAGCCAACGCGTGCTTAGTTCGGACTGTGGGGCGTGGGCTAATCAGCTTCACATCTTTCTGATCTGCGTCCAGTTCGCGTAATGGGGTAATGTCATCAAGGATCCAGAAAGACCGGCCATGGGTGCCCGCAACGAGATCGCCTCCTTTGATCTTCAGATCGTAGACCGGAACCACGGGCAAGCCACCGACCATCCGCGACCAATGGGCACCGTCATCGAGGCTGAAGAAAACTCCGGTTTCAGTTCCGACCAAAAGCAATCCTGAACGCACCGGATCGGCGCGCAACACACGGGTGATTTCGCCAGCCGGGAAGTCGCCGTTGATCGATTGCCAGCTCTTGCCTCCGTCCCTGGTGCGGAAAAGGTAGGGACGGTAGTCGGAAAGTTTGTATCGCGTGGCCGCAACATAAACTGTGTCTGCATCATGCGGGGAGATTTCGAGGCACCCAACATAGGCGAGTTCGGGCATGTCCTTGGGCGTCACGTTGCTCCAATGAGTTCCGTCGTCCCTTGTCACGTGGACGAGGCCGTCATCGGTGGACGTCCAGATCTCGCCCTTGCGGTGTCGAGACTCCACAAGCGAGGCGCATGTGGCATGCACCTCCACGCCGGAGTTGTCGCGGGTCAAAGCGCCTCCTGAATACTCCTGTCGAGCCGGGTCGTTAAGGCTCAGATCCGGCGAGATCACAGTCCAACTCGATCCTTCGTCGCGGCTTCGGAAGACGCGGTTGCCCCCGGCATAAATCGTCTTCGGATCATGTGGAGAAAAAGCGATTGGGAAAGTCCAGCCAAAGCGGTAGCGCATGTCCTTAGGCGCCATACTGACCGTGTATTCCGGCCAGACGTTGACTAAGCGAATCTGACGGGTGCGATGGTCATAACGTTGCAGCGATGATGTGCTGCCGGGACTTGAGCCGACCGCACCGCAGTACACGATATTAGGATCCTTGGGATCGACAGCGATGAACCCACTCTCGCCCGTGCCAGGATAGGTGCAGTCGCTCAATGGAATGATACCCCACTCAGAAGCGGTTGGGACCGAGATCGCGGTATTGTCCTGCTGGGTGGCGTAGACGCGGTATGGGTATTGGTCATCGACGTCAATGCGATAGAACTGCGCCGTCGGTTGGTTGTAGATCGACGACCAAGTCTTACCACCATTAAACGTTACGCAGGCGCCGCCATCATTGCCCTGGATCATCCGCTTGGGATCAGCCGGGTCGATCCAAAGAGCGTGGTTGTCCTCATGGGGAGTGGTCACTTCGATGAAGCTCAATCCACCGTCAGTCGACTTCCACATTTGTAAATTGTTGACATAAACCGTTTCGGCGTGGCCAGGGTCGGCGAAAACATGGGTGTAATAAAAAGGGCGATGCATCAGATCGCGGTTCTGCGAGGCCTGAATCCAGTGGTCGCCATAATCATCGGAGCGATATAGCCCAATCTTCTCGCCTTCTGCCTCAATGAGCGCGTAGACCTTCCCGGATTGCGCCTCCGAGGCTGAGACACCGAGCTTCCCGAGCAGACCATCTGGTAGGCCATTCCGTCCGGACAATTCCTCCCAGCTATCGCCCCCGTCAAGCGACCGGAACAGTCCGCTCCCCGGCCCGCCACTGTTCAGGCTCCAGAAGTTACGCCGTGTCTGCCAAGTCGCGGCAAAAAGAATGCGCGGATTGTTGGGATCCATCGAGATATCGACTGCGCCGGCGTCGGGACCGCGATAAAGGACCTTCTGCCAAGTCTTGCCTCCGTCCTTGGAGCGAAATAAGCCGCGTTCTTCGTTTGGCCCAAACGCATCCCCAAGCGCCGCGACAAAGACGACGTCGGGGTCCTGAGGATGAATGCAAATCTTGCCGATGTGCCGGGTCTCTTTCAGACCAAGATGAGTCCAACTGCGGCCTGCATCACTCGACCTGTAAACACCGTCACCGTAAGAGACGTCGCCTCTGATCGTCGTTTCGCCCATGCCGGCATAGATGACGTTGGAGTCGGAGCGGGCAACCTCCAGCGCACCGACACTTGCGCTCGCGAAGTAACCATCGGATATGCAGCGCCAATAAACGCCACCGTCGATGGTCTTCCACACCCCGCCTGCGCAGGCGCCAAAATAGAACACCCTAGAATCGTTGGGGTCTCCCGCGACCGCCACAACGCGGCCGCCCCTAGTGGGACCAATGCAGCGCCATTTGAGGTCCGCTAAGCTCTTGGAATCCATCATTCCACTCCGCTCCACATAGAATCAGCATTCATCGCCAGATCCCCCGCCGTCTGGTACTGCTCGCTATTTCGCCCGCATACGGTTGCCTCGGGTGAGTTCGTTACATGCGGGTCTGCGCCGCGTCGGCCCGTATTCTGATCACTCCAACGTCGTTTTCAATCTCGATTTGGGTGCCCAATGGCTTTGAAAGCTCTATCAACCGCTCCAGAATGGCCTTTGCCTGGGGCGGGGGCGCCAAGCGCGGCACTCCCCGATTTGCCAACCTTTCCGAACGGCGAAGTTCGATAGGATGGAGCGTCAATTCAGCGAGGCGGTTCTGCTTGAAACGGCCCACGACGATGACGCTCTCATAATAGACCGGGGCGGAGAGTGGTATAAATCCTTCTGGATATGGATACCCTATCGCCATTTCATGGGCCGTTACGTCCGCATCGGTATCCACCCGCGGATCCTTACCGTGTGCGTCGAACATGTCAGCTCCCACCGGCGTTCTCAGGTCTTGGTTGAAGAAATTTCCCAAGCCGTAAAAGATAGGCCGATCTCTGTAAATCTCGATGCCCCTGACATGGTGCGGTCCGTGATTTATATATGCATCTGCTCCGGCGTCGATCGTCTTCCGCGCAAATGCTTGTTCATAGTCAGGCGGTTGGTTGGTGAATTCCTCGGGCTCATGCCCGTGATTCGTAGCGATACAGAAATCAGACAACTGCTTCCCACGACGTACGTTGTACAGAATACCGTCAACGTCGCGCGGATTGGGTTTAAAGCTGTATCCTGGTCTTTCCCCTGCCTCGAAGACTGTCTCGCCGATTGCTACACGAAATACATCTTCCGGAGGAGGCGCATACCATGGGAGCATCTCGCGCAACTGCCTCAAGTTCTCAAGTATCTCTGGCGGAGCTACTATGCTTTTTGCTAAGCGAAGGGGGTTAAGTCCTGGTCTACCTGGCGCCTCGCCGGCCGGATCGCAGGCACGGGCCATAGGCTCGAATGTTGTCGCAAACGACACCAGAGCTACCCGGCCGCGAGGGGTCTCCAAAAAACGCGCAGCGCGGGCTTGTGCGAGATTTTCGCCCGCGCCTGCATGCATGATCCCGTTCTCATCAAGCGCCCGAGTCGTCTCGCGCATACCTTCGACGCCCCAGTCAAGCGTATGGTTGTTCGCCCGACTAACCATGTTGAACCCCATGGCCTTTAGGTCGGGCCCCAATTCCGGGGCACCGATCAAATACGCACCGCCGTACTCGGCCTGCGGGCATCCTTTAGACTGAACATCCAAGATGTTGGTTTCCAAGTTGCCGAACTTCACGTCAGCTCCGTCAAAGAGCTTGAGAACCTCGGCAAACCCCGGATAATAGCCCTTTGTTACGGGCCGCGCGTAAAGAAGGTCGCCGGTTGCAGCCATGGTGAAACCGTCTGCAACGTTCGTTTCGATTGAACCTAACGCATCAAAACCACCGTCCGATAGAATCGCAGGCTGAGAATCATCTCGAGAATTCATTTTATATCCTTAAGCTACTAAGTTGCATTCGGCTCAACTAAAGCGGCGATTCTAATATATCAGGATCTCATCATGCGCCTGATTGAAATGAGCAGGCGGATAACCCGCCCCTGCCATTGGTATTGCCGAGGTGCCGGCGGCTGGCGCGCGCACATGACAGGCGACGACGCGTCCGTCCGCTAGTGGAACCAAAGGCGGCACGTCGATGCGGCAACGCTCAACCGCGAGCGGACAGCGCGGATGGAACGTGCACCCGCTCGGCGGGTTGATCGGACTTGGCACCTCACCCTCCACCGGTGCCTCCAGCCGGACTCGCGTCGGATCTGGCACCGGAGCTGCTGCAATCAACGCTTCTGTGTATGGGTGGATCGGCTTGGCGAAAAGCGCCTCGCATGGGGCGAGCTCGACGATCCGCCCCAGATACATGACCGCGACGCGGTGGCCGACATGCTCTACGACGCCGAGATCATGCGAGATGAAGACGATGGCGATGCCCATCTGCTGCTGGAGATCCAGAAGCAGATTCAAGATCTGTGCCTGCACGGAGACGTCAAGAGCTGAGACCGCTTCGTCCGCGACGATGAGCGAGGGCTGGAGGGCAAGCGCCCGTGCAATGCCGAGCCGCTGCCGTTGGCCGCCCGACAACTCTGACGGAAGCCTGTCCATCATCTGAGGTGACATGCCGACATTCTGAAGCAGGTCCGCGGCAAGCGCTCGACGTTGCTCGCGGCTGAGGCGCTCAAAATTCTCCACGGGTTCGGTGATAATCTTTTCGGCGCTAAGGCGTGGATTTAGCGAGGAGTAAGGGTCCTGGAACACCATCTGCATCCGTCGGCGCCAGGCGCGAAGCGACCCCTTCTTCAGACCAGCAATGTCGGTGCCCTCGATCAGTACGCGTCCGCTCGTCGGCTCCGCAAGCCGCATGAGCAGACGCGCTACGGTTGATTTGCCGCAGCCGGATTCGCCAACGATACAGAGCGTCTCGCCAGCCAAAACCGAGAAAGAAACATCATCCACGGCCCGAACCACCGGAATGTTTTTGTTTAGAATGCCTGCACTGAGCGGAAAATGCTTGGTCAGGTTCTCGACTTTCAGCAAGGGAGTGTTCATGCGCCCATCACCTCTTTGGCGCGCCAGCACGCGCTGGCATGGCCAGGCATTACATCTCGCAGCATGGGCGTCTCCTCGCGGCATATGTCTATCGCGAACGGGCAGCGAGGCGCGAAGCTGCATCCCACAATCGGCTCGCGCAGACTTGGCACGATACCGGGAATCTCCGGCAGGCGATGCTGTCGACCGCGCCGCCGATCAGGAACCGAGCACATGAGGCCCTTCGTGTAGGGATGCGCAGGGCGCGCGAACAGATCCGTCACGTTGGCTTGTTCTACGATCCGGCCAGCATACATTACGATCACGCGTTGGCATGTTTCGGCCACGACGCCCAGATCATGGGTGATGAACATGACGGCCGTTCCCGTGCGCTCTTTCAAATCAACGATGAGCCGCAAAATCTGTGCCTGGATGGTGACGTCAAGCGCCGTCGTCGGTTCGTCAGCAATTAAAAGTTCCGGTGAGCAGGCAAGAGCCATGGCGATCATGACCCGCTGGCGCATGCCGCCCGACATTTCGTGAGGATAGTTGTTAACGCGCCGCTCGGGATCCGCGATGCGAACCAGACGAAGCATCTCTTGCGCCTTGGCTACCGCTTCTGACCGGGACGCCTTGGTGTGGATCAGCAACGCTTCGGCGATCTGGTGACCGACGGTATAAACCGGGTTCAGACTCGTCATCGGCTCCTGGAAGATCATAGCAATCCGGTCGCCACGGACCCTCCGCATCTCCCGATCGGAGAGTTCGAGCAAGTTGCGTCCCCCAAACCGGATTTTCCCGGCGACGGTCCTAGCGGTGAGCTTCGGCAGCAGGCGGAGAATCGAAAGAGCGGTGACGCTCTTGCCGCATCCGGATTCGCCGACCACGCCGAGCGTCTCGCCCTTCATCACCTGGAAGCTGATCCCACCCAATGCCCGCGTGACGCTTTCCTCGCCATAAAAATGGGTTTCGAGGCCTTGGACATCGAGGAGCACGTCATTGCCCACCGTCGTATGCATTTGCATATCAACGCCTCCGCTTGGCGCGGGGATCGAACAGGTCGCGCAAACCATCCCCGAGCAGGTTGACGGCAAGGACAGTGACCGCAAGGCAGATACCTGGGGCAAAGATCGTCAATGGGGCGATGGCGAGGTATAGCCGCGAACTGGCGATCATGTTGCCCCAACTCGGAATCTCGGGCGGCGCGCCTACGCCGAGGAAGCTCAGCCCCGCCTCCGTCAGGATCGCGCTGGCGCAGACTGTGGCGCTTTGGACCATCAGCGCCGGAACGGTGCTCGGCAGGATATGACGCCACAGCACCTTGGGCAGGCGTGCACCGCCGCAGACCGCAGCCTCTACATAAGGACGCTCGCGAACACCCAGAACAACCGAACGAACCAATCGCGCGACGGCTGGCGTCTCTGGGATCGCGATGGCGACAATGAGGATGCCGATTCCGGGGCCTGTCAGAGAAATCAGCGCAATGGCCAGCAGAATCGTCGGTATCGCCATCAGGCCATCCATGACTCGCATGGCGACGTTGTCGAAGCTGCGGCTGTAGCCAGCGATGACACCGATCGGAAGCCCGGCAAGAGCCGCGCATGCCGCCGAGAGCAATCCGACCATGAGGGAGATGCGTGCGCCGAAGATCGTTCGGGCAAACACGTCGCGGCCCAGATTGTCGCTCCCGAACCACATCTCTGTTGATGGTGGCTGGAGGCGCTTGAACGGGTCCATGTTCACCGGATCTCCGGCGTAAAGCGGTGCAACGAGCGCCAGAATAATCAGGAGTGCCAGGAGCCCACCACCTAGCAAGGCCAGCGGGTGTCGCCTTGCCAGACGGGGAAAATCGGATAACTGTAGCCGCCCCATCGGGACGGCGTCTATTGGTGCGGAAAGGAGGGCCATCTCAATACCTGATGCGTGGATCGATGAGCGTATACGCGAGATCGACCGTGAGATTGATAAGGACGTACAGACCCGAAGTCAGGATGAGTACGCTCTGAATGATTGGGTAGTCGCGGTTGTTGATTGCATCCACGATCAGGCGACCAATACCGGGTATGTTGAACACTGTTTCAGTAAGGACGACCCCGCCGATCAGATATGCGAAGCTGATGCCGATAACGGTTAGAATCGGCGCTCCGGCATTTTTCAAGGCATGGTGGAAAAGCATGGCATAGGAGGAGGCGCCCTTGGCATCGGCCGTGCGCATGTAGTCTTCCGACAGGACTTCGAGCATACTCGCCCGCGTGACCCGGGCGATAAATGCAATGTAGCCAAGGCCTAAAGCCAAGGTGGGAAGGATCAGATGCACGAACCAAAGCCAGAGCCCGCCAGCAATCGGTACATATCCCTGGACCGGTAGCCAGTGCGCCCTGATCGCGAAGAAGTATATGAAAAAATAGCCGATGACAAAGACCGGGACGGAATAGCCAAGCGCCGAAAATGCCGCCAGGAGGCGATCGATTACCCCGCCAATTCGCCACGCGGCAAGGATGCCGAAAGACACCCCAATTGACACTGAAAATATCATCGTGAGAATTGACAGCGAAAGAGTCGGCTCAAGCCGCTGCGAGATAAGCTCGAGAACGGGTCGTCCGGCAAAGATCGAGGTGCCGAAATCGCCGCCAAGCATGTCGCGCACCCAACGCATGAACTGAACCGACATTGGATCGTTGAGGCCCAGCTTTTCGCGAATTCCGGCGATCATCTCCGCCGTGGCCGACTTGCCGGCAATGATCGCCGCCGGATCGCCCGGTGCCAGCCTCAGAAGCAGGAAAACGAAGATTCCGACCATCGCCATGACGGCGATGGTCGAAACCAATCTGCGTAGGAAGTAACCAGCCATCGCTCAGGCCTTCTGCATGTTCCACATGGGAACGATATCAGGCATACCGATGAGGCCGGTGAGATTCTTTCGGCGTGCGATAGGCGCCGTAAATTGGCCCAGGAGAACCTCGGGCACATAATCCCAAGCAATTGCCTGCATTTTGCGGGCCAGAGCCTTGCGCTCATCCACTGTTTCAACATCGGCCAATTTGGCACGAAGGGCCTCATACTCTTCACTCTGTGGCCAACCGTACCATCCCTTCTCACCATTCATCACCAAATGGTTTGCAGTCAGCGGCTGACCGCGGTTGAAGTCGCTGTCGCCTGTTATAAAGATGCTCCAGCCTCCATCCTCGATGAGGCCCTTATTTGATCGGCGTGCGACAAGTCCACCCCAGTCGCTCGGCGCAAGCTCAGCATTAACCCCGATCTTGTGTAGAGCATTTGCTAGCAGTTGCGAAGTGTTGCTGACCTCTGTCCAGTCTGTCGGCTGCAGAATGACGACTTTTTCGCCAGCATATCCTGCTTCATTGAAGAGCTGCCTCGCTCTCTCTGGGTCGCCTCCCTTTTTAAACCATCCGATATTTTCATCATTCGATATTTGATTGCCACTCCCAAAAAATGAGGTGACAGTATTCGTGTATCTTTGGTTTGAGGAAATAACTTGCAAAAACGAATCTTGATCGACTAGATGCAATACTGCTTGGCGCGCCTTCATATTGTCGAACGGTTTTTGCAAGCAATTAATACGCAGGAAATAATCCAGACCATACTTGTAGAGAACCTGGAGTTCAAGGTTTGGATCAGTTTCAATGGCTGGGAAAAGATCCGCGGGCGGCCCCTCATAATAATCAATCTCACCCGCCTGAAGGGCTGCGACAGCAGTTTGTGCATCACCAATATTTTCCCAGATCACGCGGTCGACCTTGACAATTTTTCCACCGGCCAATCCATCGGACGGCTCCTTGCGCGGCATATATTTTTCATTCCGATCATACGTATAGCTTGCTCCTGGCTTAGCTAGAGCTTCATTAAACTTGAATGGTCCCGATCCGATGTTGGTTGTCACTGCTTCCGTTGCCGGCTTATTGGCGTCCTTCTCCCGCATGACGTAGAGCGGGTGAGCCAAGAAAGTGGGAAGAAGCCCCAGTGGGTCCTTGAGCGCAATGGTGAAAGTCTTGTCGTCCTTCTTCGAGATATCCTGGACCCGCGTCATTATAAATTGGCCCTCAGGTCGTATTTGGGACCAACGGCGAATTGAGGCCACACAATCCGCTGCGGTAACAGGATTGCCATCGTGCCAGTCTAAGCCCTCGCGGAGCTCAAAAGTGTAAGTCTTCCTGTCATCGGAGACACCCCACTTACCCACCATCTGCGGCTGCGGCACAAATTTCGAATCGAGCGAGAACAGCGTGTCGTAGATCGCCGCGGCATGGTCGGTGGTGCCTTGAGACGTTGTAACAACAGGATCGAATACGCTGGGTACACCGCCCTTCACCATGCGGACTATCCTCGCGTCAGTTGCTGTCGTTTGCGCCCGCAGGACGGAAGGCATCGAAAAAGCCGCACCGGTCGCGATACCCGCCTTAAAGAAGCTGCGTCGAGAAATCGTCATGTTTTAGTTCCCCTTTTTTGTGCGCCGCCTGGTGCGATCAACCAGCGTTTGCGCCTCGTTAAACCAGGGTTGAAGGACTTAATTTGTCCATTCTTGTAGCCGCCTGATTGAATGGCGTTGAAATCCTATCACCCACGTGTGGAGGGCTCGCGTCAAAATGTTTCGACTGCTGAAATGCGGGCTGCACAAAGCGGCATTGTCTGAAATGGTTGGCGATGACGGCAATCGTGTCCGGATTGTCCTCCTAGCCACGCAACGTGCAAGGATTTGATGGTCCGGTAACTTGTGCAGTGCCTTCGGGCTTAGGGAAAGACGCGCAAGCAATCACACAATGCCTGCCGTCATCCGCACCGCCATCGGAGTCAGCCGCAGGCGCGGGGATTCGCCCAGAAACTGAACCTTTGGTCCATACAGATGTCGGTGTGTGCACGGTATTTGCTTTCGAATCGCCTGGCGCAACCTCGCCTCCTGGAGGGCCCGCTGCTGCGCAACTAAACCAAGCCAGCCCCCTCGCAGTCGATACATAGCCTTGGAAGGCAACCAGCGGGGTGCGCGGCATCTTCCGCCGTGGCCGACTTGGCGGCGATGATGGGCCGCCCGGCGCCAGCGTGATCAGCAGAAAACGAAGGTCCCGACCATCCGCCATGACGGCGATGGTCGAAACCAATCGAAGGATGTAGACTGCCATTTGGGCTCAGGCATGTTCCACATAGGGACGATCGCCGGCACGCCGATGAGATCGGTGAGGGTCTTGCGGCGCGCGATCGGCGCGATGTATTTTCCCAACCTCACATCGCCGACGAAGCCCCACCAGATCCTTTGCATCTTGCGGGCCAGCGCCTTGCGCTTTTCGAGAGTTGCCCCATTTGCCCATTTCTCCAGCAGAGCCTCATATTCTTCGTTCTTCGGCCAGCCGTACCAAGCTTGGTCGCCATTCGAGGTTAGGAGGGGATCGGTGAGCGGATTGCCAAGGGAGTAATCCATTTCCGCCGTGATGAACATGTTCCAGCCGCCGTTCTCAACGGGCCTTGTTTGCCCGACGCGTGGAGAGTGCACCCCAATCCATCGGCGCGAGCTCGGCGTTGACCCCAATCTGCTGCAGCGCCACCGCCAATAACTGCGAGGCACTGTCGCACTCGTGCCAGTCCGTCGGATCTAGAATGACGACTTTCTCGCCGGCGTATCCGGCTTCCTTGAAAAGCTGCTTAGCCGTTTCCGGGTCGCCGCCCTTTTTGAACCATCGCGTATTTTCGTGGCTGGAAGCCGACGTAGTGTCTCCAAAGACAGAGGGTGAGGGTACCGGAATATTTCGGGTCAGGGGCCATAACGCGCATAAACGCCTCTTGATCGATCAGATGAAGGATCGCTTGGCGCGCCTTGACATTGGTCGAATGGCGGCTGCAGGAAATTCATACGCACGAGCGCGTCCCAGCCGGCCTTGTCCAGAACCTGAAGTTCAAGATTAGGGTCGCTTTCAATTAGGGTCCGGACCCATAAAAGGGGTTCCTCTGACGGCGGGATTGCGATTCAGGGTCTCTGAGGGGGACCAGTCATGGATCGCGAATATTTCTAGTCAGCGATGAGCAGTTTGGGCTGTTTGAACGGCATCTGCCGACCGACACCCGAGGCAAGCCGCGCGTCGATGATCGACGCGTGATCAGCGGCATCATCCATCTGGACACCTCGAACTACCGGCATTTCCAGAGTGGGTGGTGCGACAATGAGGTTGCGAACAGCCTGACGCGCGGCGGGGGCTGGATTTCGGTCGTTGGGGCTGTTACCGATTTCGGCATCGCGGCGGCGTTTTCCGCCGCTCTCGCCGTCAGGCGAACGCAGTTCGGCCTTGGTGCCAGACGAAGCGGGTGAGATTGTAGGCGAGGTTGGCCATGCCGATCTTGGTGCAGGCGCGAGCGATGCCGATCGTGCGGACAAACAGGCCCATGCGGGATTTCTGCTGCGCGAAGACGTGCTCGACGAAAGCGCGGATCTTTGAGCGCCGGCCATTGGCCCGTGCCATCGCCTCGCTCATCGCCCGGCCTTTCGGCTTCTTGTGATGAATGTCGGAGACGTAGCCGTTCTTGTCCAGCCACGCCTTATTCTTCTTCGAGCGATAGGCGGTGTCGGCCCATACCGTCGAGCCGGTGTTGTTCTTGTCCAGCACGTTGCGAAGCTGCGCCCCGTCCCAAGCCGAGGCGCCGGTGACGTTCCAGCCGCGGATGAAGCCGTGGCGGCGATCGATCGAGGCATGGTTTTTGTAGCCGAAGGCGGGAACGGCGATATTGCGCTGCTTCGTCTTTCCCTCCTCATCGGCCTTGGCTTTCGAGAACTTCACGGTCCAGCGCGCGTCCCGGTCCTTCTGGCGCAGCTTGGCTGGTTTCTTCTGCCACTCGTCCGGCACCTTTCCTGCCTTGATGTCAGCCTTTTCAGCATCGGAATTGCGTTGCTTCGGCGCCGCCACGATCGTGGCATCCACGATCTGGCCACCCATCGCCAGATAACCGGCTTTGGTGAGGTGCTTGTCAAAACGGGCGAACAGGTTGTTCACCGCCCGGGCCTGCGTGAGCCAGATCGTCTTGGCGTCGGGCACCTTGTCGCCGAGCCCCAACCCGAGGAAACGCATGAAAGCCGGTCTTGGATCTGAAACTCGGTCTGATCGTCCGAGAGACTGTAAAGCGCCTGCAGAACCAGGACCTTGAACATCATCACCGCATCAAAGGGCGGCCGGCCGCCCTTGGCGCCATCGGAGCGCTTCAGCGCCTTGGCCAGCGGTTTCCGGAAAACCTCCCAAGGCACCACCGCGTTCAGCTTCTCCAGTGGATCGCCGGCCGCGCTCAGCCGGACATAACGCTCGTCAATGTCCCAGAACCCAGCCTGGCCTCGCGTCCAACGCCTCCGTGCGAATCACCAGGCGAAGTGAATCAAAATGCGGTCTCGATTGCCAGTTTTTCGAGGTGTCCAGTTAGATGGCGAAATCGGCACATCCCGCCGTGATTCTCGGGGTGTCACCCGCCTCCGCAGCAAAACCGCGGGCGTCATTAAGAAATAGCCGCATCTAAGGGGCGACTGCGATTCATTCGCGGACCCAACAAACGTTATCCAGCGGCTTACGGAAAGCACCCTCCCGGTGGGGAGGAGGCGTCTTAGGGCCGCCGCGATTTGTCGTGGCCGCGCGACGGCCAGATAGCGTCGGCACCTTGGGCTCCGCGCGTCTTGCGGTGCGTGGTCTGCCCGAACCTCGGTCGCGTGCTGCGCGGAAGTGAGTGCCGGGAAAAATTGACTTACTGCGGGGAATCCTGGGGATCCACGGGTTCTGTCAGGCTTAAAGCGCGCCCTCGGCCTACAGGGTGCAGTAAGTGGTATCGACCGATTTGCCGTCCCGTCAGTGCGGGGCAACAGCAGTGACCTTCCGAGGCCCCGTCGGCGCAGATGCTTTCACCGCGCGCACCGGACCGACTACGCACACTGTTGCCGATATCGGTTTTTTCACCACAGCACGTGGTCAGGATCCGGGCCGACAGCTATCGCTTGCGGGAGAAGCTCAGGAGCGGCCTTTGATGATCGCTCCTGAGCCCCCACCGTCAAACCACTTAATCAACAGGCACATCGGTCAGTTCAGGAGTCTGTTCCGGCTGTCACTGGACACCGCCTGATCGACTTCATGATGGTGTTCCGATTAGAAGGTTCTTCGGGGGGATCGTAATGGCTCGCCAGTTGCGCAGCATGGAGGGAGATACCCAGCTCTGTCGCTGTCCGGCTCAGTGGTCGACCGCTGTTTTCCAGCAGAGCGACGGCTTCTCGTTTGAACTCGAGTGAATTCCCGCCTCGTTGCCGTCACCAAGGACCATCCCGCTTCCGAAGGAGCGTATCAAAGATGTCCGTCGAAGCGAGGGATGATCATGACATGTTTCGCCCGGGCACGCGGGTAGAGCGACATCTACGAGCTCTATTGCACCGCCCATGACCTTCGTACGAGCTTCCTCGTGCGGGTGCAGACGAACAGGCTGGCCGAGCGGCCTGCCGATGCTGGCCCACACGATCCTGCTCACCGCGT
>NZ_JAMYTK010000033.1:0-54240 GCF_040322355.1 Mesorhizobium sp. M0145 | reverse complement strand
TCGCCTACAGAATCACACACCAACCCGACGCCGCAACTCACAGAGGAGTCATCGACGCAACGAAAAGATGTGTGCATCCCCTAGCGCTTCGCGCGGGGCGAGGAACCCAAGCCTGGCTCTACTCCGCAGCCTTCGGCTTACTGATCGGCTCCCGTACCGTTCCATACTGGCTGCCCCAGCGGTCGGTCATCGCCCAGCGTATGTCCCAGAGTTCCGGGAAGAAGCGGTGGCGGGCGCCGGCTTCCAGCAATTCGACCGGCCGGCCCTTCAGCGATTTCGCGCCGAGGCCGATCGTGCGGTGGATGAGATAGAGGTGGTTGGCACGGAATTTCTGGAACAGCTCGTCGAACTCGATCAGCGCTTCGGCAACGACATAGCTGTCGCCGTGATCGTAGCCGGTATCGTAGACATCCTCGACCGAAAGGCCGCGGTCGTCGAGGTATGACGCCTTGAAGGCCCGCCACAGATCCGGCGGCAGACGCAGCAGCTGCTTGAAACCCGGCGATTCCTGACCGCTGCCATTGCCGAGCTGCAGCCGGATCTGCTGGTATTCCTTGGGCGACATGGTTTCGAGTAGGTCGAGCTGCGCCGTCATCAGCCGCATCAGCCGGTGCACGCGCGCCATCAGCGTGACGATGCGATGCGTGTCCTGCTTTTCCAGGAAATCAACGACATCGACCAGCGTATAGGCGATGAGCTTCATCCACAGCTCCTCGACCTGGTGCACGATCTGGAACTGCAGCTCGTCGGCATTCACCATCTCGGCCAGCGGCTTCTGGCAGGCAAGCAACCTGTCGCATTTGAGGTAGACGCCATAGTCGCGCATCTCAGGCGTTTCGATGCGGGCATAATAATCCTGCTTGTCCATGGCCATGCTCCTTGCCCCGGCCGTTCGGCCGCAGGCGCTTGTTGGATCCCGGTCCCCCGAGTCTAATCGCTTTCTTGCCGAACATTGTCCCTTTCTGTTATTCGATTGGCGGGAAACGAAGGACGAAAATTGTCGCTGAAGCAGATTGGAAGAACGAATGATGCTGGATGCGGTCGACCGGAAGATCGTCGCGGCGCTCGAACGCGAGGCCCGTATCTCCTTTGCCGCGCTCGCCGATGAGGTCGGCTTGAGCAAGACGCCGTGCTGGAAGCGGGTCAAGGCGCTTGAGGACGCCGGCGTCATCCGCGGCTACTCGACCCGCATCGACCCGGCAAAACTCGGCTTCGGCATCGAAGCCTTCATCCAGGTGTCGATCGATTTTGAGCTGTCGGACGCCTTCGAGGCGGCAGTGCAGAAGCATCCGCTGATCCGCCGCTGCCACGCCACGACTGGCGAGGCCGACTATCTTCTGCAGATCGTCACCGTCGACATGATGGCGCTCGACAGGATGCTGCGCGAGGAGCTCAGCCGGCTGCCCGGCGTGCGGCGCACGATCACCTCGATGGCGATGCGCGAGATCAAGGGCGGCATCTCGTTCGCCAATGCCGTCGGGCATACGCAGACCAAGCGATAGACCGGTCAGGCCCTGGTCATCAATTCGCGTCCCAGCCGCTTCGGTTGCTCGGCGCGCAGAACCACATTTGTCGTCACTGTGCCGTAGTGGCCGATGCTGTCGACGATGCTTTCAAGATCGGGCGGTGACGGGACCACGACCTTGACCAGAAAACAATCCTCGCCGGTCACCCGCAGCACCTCGACCACCTCCGGCAATTGGGCGAACTTCTTCAGGCAGGCCTGGATATGCTCATGCGTGGTGCGCAGGCGGATGACCGCCATGGTGCCGAGCCCGAGCGCTGCCGAATTGATCACCGCCTTGTAACCGGTGATGACGCCGCGCTCCTCCAGCCGCTTCACCCGTTCCGAGGTGGCGGGCTGGGACAGTCCGACGCGGCGGCCAAGCTCGGAGATGCCGATGCGGCCATCCTCCTGCATGATCTCAATGATCGCCAGATCGGTGGGGTCGAGCCTTGGCCGATAATCGCCGTTCCGCATGATCGCCTTTAATCCATCGGATTTCGTCGCTGCTTTCCGATGATCTCTCATTCCGCCACCTGGGAGAAGACCTAGAATTGCACGCGCTGCATCAGGAAAGAAGGGCTTCGCATGACCGACTTCATCATTGTGCCGGGCATCGGCGGATCGGGCAAAGCCCACTGGCAGACACGTTGGCAGCAGGCAAACCCGGCGATGCGGCGGTTCAACCCGGCAAGTTGGGACGCGCCGGACCTCGACGACTGGGTGGCTGCGCTGGAAACCGCTGTATGCCAGGCAAGGACACCGCCGGTGCTCGTCGCCCATAGCCTCGGCTGTCTGCTCGTCGTACACTGGCAGCGGATCTCCCCCCGCTCTATCGGCGGCGCGTTGCTGGTCGCGGTTCCGGACCCTGCGTCGCCGGCCTTCCCCTCCTCCGCCCGGGCCTTCGCCGACGCACCGCAACAACGGCTTCGCTTTCCGTCGCTGATTGTCGCCAGCACCAACGATCCCTACGGCTCGCTGGACTATGCCAGGGCGAAATCCGAGCGATGGGGCAGCGATCTCCATATCGCCGGACCGCTTGGCCACATCAATGGCGACAGCGGGCTCGGCGACTGGCCGGCGGGAATGGAGCTGCTGACAGCTTTTCTAAGTCAAACGCAGGCAATCGCCCGAGGCGCCGTGCTTCAGCCGTAACCGCACCAGGACGGTTATCGCGCCGCCGCCCTGATCTGGTTTGCGCCGCGCCTCAGTTCGATGCTGCGGCAGGCGTGCTGAGTTCGAGGAACGGTACGGTCGAGCCCGGGATCATCGACTTTGGCAATTCGCCGTTCCATCTCTCCGCCTTGGTCAGTTCGACCAGCAGCGGATTGTTGGCGATTGCGGCGGCGCGAGCCTTGATGGCGCCCGCGGTCGCATCGCCTTCGACCCTGGTCTTGTAGGCACTGGCCTCGGCTTCGGCCTTGACGCTGTCGGCGCGGCCCTTGGCCTGGGTGACGGCGATATCGGCCTTGATCTTTTCCTGCTGCAGGTTCTGTTCCTGCTTCTGCACCTCGACCTGCGCCGTCATCCTGGCTTCGACCGCCTGCTCGTAGGCGTCGGAGAAGTCGATGTTCTCGACCTGCACGCTGTCTATCATCACCGGGCCGTCGGTTACCGCCGCGATGGCGTCGGCGACGTCCTTGTTGAACTTCGCCCGGTTCTGGATAACCGACACCGCGTCGTACTGGCCGAACACCGTCTTGATCTCCTGCGGTGCTTTCCTGGCAATGACACGGTCGGCCAGTGCCTCGATCGATCCATAATTGGTGTAGACGTTGCTGACTTCGGCGGCCGGCACGTGGAAATTGACGGTGACGCGCATGTCGGCCGGCTGCTGGTCGCGCGAATAGGCCTGCATGGCCGGCAGGCCGCTGCAATCGTTCTGGTTCTCGCAGCCCCATTTGAGCACCTGCTGGCGCAGGCTGATCTTCTCGACACGCTGTAACCACGGCAGCTTGAAATGCAGTCCGGGATCAACGACCGAACTCAGCGCTCCGTTGGTCAAGAGCACGCCGCGGTCGCCCTGATCGATCGTGTACCAGGATCCAAACAGCACAAAGACGCCGAGCGCCACGATGACGAGTGCGATCAGGCCGGAACCGATCGACCCCGATGCCATCCCCGGCTTGCCCTGCGGACGGCTTGAATTGCCTTGCGTTTCGGTCATCACCCCACCCCAACCTGATTGCCCGTGCTGCTTTTGCCCACAATAGTGGCGGCATTGCAATCCTCTGGATATGGAAGGACCTTCGCGCCAGCCGGCCGGACCAGCGGGGTGGTTCAGGCGGTCCAGGGCAATCCCTACGCCGGAATTGCTTTACGGCACCTGTGTAATGCTGCCGCTGCCTCGGACCTCCGAACGCCGCATGGTCGGGTGCCCGTAGACGTCGACGTCACCGCTGCCGGAAATCGTGACATCCGCATCCGCCTGTGCGGTAATCTCTGCGTCGCCGCTGCCGCGAATCTCGATCCGAGCGGATTGGGCGACAAGATTCCTGAGCCGGCCGGTGCCCGAACCGCGGATCTCCAGATCGACCGTCTGGGCGGTTCCGGTTGCGGTAACGCTGCCGCTGCCGCGGATGTTCAGCCGCAACCCGGGCTGATTGATCTGCGACAGGGCAAGGTCGCCGCTGCCGACCACTTTCCAGTCTGAAATTGCCGGCCCCGACACCCTGACATCGAGCCGGGATGCGAACCAGCCCGGTTCGCAATCCAAAGTGAGTCTGCTGCCTTCCATCCGCACATGGTCGATCAGGGTCGACTCGCCGCTGACGACGGCCTCAGCCTTGTCACCCGGCTGATAACGGACTGATGCTGGCAAAGCGATCGTGAAACTGCCGTCGTTGCGGAACGGCAGCGTAACCTCTTTTCTAGTCGATGTGGTTGCTCCGCAGGTTGATTGTCCACCAATCCATGAACCCCCGGCGTTGATCCAATCCGGCGCTTGTCTGTTTGGCGCCGTTCCGGACGGAAGACCGCCGACACTTTCCTGGAACCGCCCTGGTTTCCGGAACCGCCCTAGCGGATTTCCCCTGCAGCCGCGGCAGCGGGCTGGGACGCGTTGCCTGGCGTCTCCTTCTGCCGTTCGGCATCGGTTTTGCGCTTCGGGCAATCCTCGTAGTCGTGGTCGCGCCCACCGCAGTAGGAGCAGCATTTTGCTGGCGCGTCGGAGCGAAGCATCGTTGGCATGCGCAAGAATGCACGAAAGCCGACAGATTGCGAAGGCTTGCGCACCGGCAAGGTCGATTTCGCCACGGAACCGCTGCCGCCGCATGAAAGTTATCTGCTCATTGCAACGGGAGCACAGGACATGGCCGACGACCCGAACCGCTACGAGACCGGAGCGAGGAAATATCCGGCAAAGACGAACCCCGACGCGGCCGACGAATTTTCGCAGGATGCGGCCGGCAACAAGCCACCTCCCGGCGGCATGGGATTGACCAGGCCGGCTGACGATTTCGACGACAGGACCCTGCATTCGGAGGGCCAGAACCCGCCGCGCGCAGCGATCCGGCCAGACGGCAAGGCCACCGCCAAGAAGCCTGGCAAGGACGCAAGACGATGAACGTCGCCAATCTCCAGCTCGAAGGATTGATGATGGCGATCGCGGCCGTCAACAACGCGCTGTCCACAAGGGCCTGCTGTCGGTCGACGAGGTCGACATGGCGTTGCGCCGCGCCGAGGCGGCGATGACCAGCGACGAGCGTCTCTATGAAGACATGTCGCCATCCAACCGCGACGCCGTCTGCTTTCCGCTCAGGCTGCTGCAGGCGGCCAACAATGCCCAGGGTGAAACCGGCGTACCGTCCTTTGCCGAACTGGCCAGGATGGTCGGCCGGACCAAGGAGCCCTATAACGACCAGATGTGATGGAGGACGCCATGGCCGACGACAAATCCAAGACCAAGCAGGATCGCAAACTGGTCTCCGGCGAAGAGCCATACGAGGTCGCTGCGTTTGCCCGCAAATACGGCATACCGCAAAGCGAGGCCGCGACCATCATCAAGCGTTACGGCCCCTCGAGGAGGAAGCTCGACGCGCATATGGCGAGCCGCAACGCCTGATCCAATTCTGGCGGCGGCCGCCGTTCACGCCGGAAGCGTCCCTGCCCTGCCGCCTTGTCGAGAGTATCCGCACCGCCGGGCGGCCCCTCGGGCTCGCCGCTGCGGGATTCAACGCCCGGTTTCGATAGCCGCGGAATACTACCGCGGCGCAACAACTCATTTACCTCGACGCTGTACCAGTCCGGTGAGCAAAGCCGGGGGTCGGATGCAGGAACAATTATTGCGCTACGAATGTGTCATGGAGCCGAACGGCCGTTGGATGGTGTGGGACATCGTTCACGATCTGCCGGCGCAATTTTCGCAAATCGCGCTGATCGGCCTGAGCCGTCGTGAAGCGGTTTCGCTCTGCCGGCTGCTCAACGAGACGAGCCGTTCCGAGACGCGGCAGAGCCGGGCCTCCTGAGAAGCGCGTGCGTCTCAGGCCTGCCCAGGCTAAGAGGATTTTACATGCGATCGACAATATTCGGTCTGGTCTTGCTGCTGCCGGCCGCCGCCCTGGCGGAGCCGATCGAGACGCAGAAGATCATCACGGCGGCGACCGGCGACTGGAACGGCGACGGCGCCGCCGATCTGGCGATGATCGTCGAGACCGAGCCCGGCTCTCCCATGGACCTGTATTTTTTCCTCAAAGATCGCGATGGCGATTTTCTAAAACCTGCCGGGATCGTGCATGATCAGATTGACGGGGAATGGAAGGATTACGACCGGCCGGGCCCCGCCACATCCGACACCGAGCCCGAACTCACCGCGCTCCCCAACGGTTCGATCAAGCTCGATATTCCGGCGATGGAGATCGGCAGCGAGCGGACCAACAAGACGCTGACGCTCGCCTGGCGCAACGGCACGTTCGTCGTCGCCGGTTTTGCCTACGAGTATTGGGATTACATGGACGACAATGTTGCCGGCGACTGCGACTACAATGTGCTGACCGGCAAGGGCAAAAGCAGCAAGAAGCTGGCGGACGGCAGCACCAGGCAAGCGACCGTATCGGTCGAAGGCAAGGTCATCCCGTTCGCGGAGTGGACCCCGGGCACTGGCTTCAGCGCTTGCGGAGAGTGAGAGGTTTCGGTTGCCTCACTGCAGCGGCGGCTTCCACAGCAGGCTGTTGCGATCGGCGGACTTGACGCGCAGCCAGGTTTCGCGGCCATCGCGCAGCACCCGGAGCGGGATCTCGGCACCCGCCGGGCCGCTCTTCCAAAGCTTGCGATAAAAATCGGCAAGCCCATCGACCGCCGCGTCGCGGACATCCGAGATGACGTCGCCCTGGCGCAGGCCCGCCTGGGCGGCCGGGCCGCCCTCGGCGACGCTCATCACCACGACCTTGCCGTCGCTCTCGGCCGAGAAGGCGCCGAGCCACGGCCGCGGCGGCCTGGCGACCTGGCCGCGCGTCAGCAGATCGTCGAGGATGGGCGGCAGAAGATCGATCGGCACCACCATGTTGATGTCGGCGACCTCGCCGTTGCGGCTCATCTGCAGGCGCAGCGAACCGATGCCGAGCAGCCTGCCATCTGCGCCGATGAGGCCGGCGCCGCCCCATGAGGGGTGAGCCGGCGCCGTGAAGATCGCCTCGTCGAGCAGATATTCCCAATAGCCGGCGAATTCCTGCTTGGTGACGATCCGCGCCCGCACGGAGCGGCCGACGCCGTCGGCGAGCACGACGGGATCGCCGATCTTGGCCCTGGACGCATCGCCGAGCGCAATGGCGGGCAGCCCGAGCGGCGCCAGCGCCTGCACCAGGCCGAAGCCCGACTCCTGGTCGTAGGCGAGCGCATGGGCGGGAACCACGCGCCCGTCCTGATCGGCCAGCCAGACCTCCTCGGCCTCAGTGATGAGATAGCCGATGGTGAGTACCAGCCCGTCGCCGCGGATGACCACGCCACTGCCCTCGCGGCGGGTGCCAAGTGTATTTGCCGTGAAGGCGTCCTCCGGCACGGTGGCGCGGACGGCCACGATGGATCGCAAAAGGGGCTCGATATTCATGCTTTGGTTCCTGGCAATGTTCGCAGGCTGATATGGGCTATAGGTATGGCGCAGGTGATCAGGCGCAAGAGGCGGCGCCGGCTTTGGCGTGGACCGGCGCCGCGCCGTTCGCGCCGGGGTTTTGCAATAGCGCCGGCAGCCCTATCTGTACCTACGGCTATCCCAAGCTGCCCTATGCAAAGTTCCTCCGCCATCACCCACGTTGACATCTGATATCCTCCCAACCCAACCCTTCCAAAGGCCTCCCAAATGAACGACTACGCAACGGACCAATACACGCCGCCAAAAGTCTGGACCTGGAACAAGGCAAATGGCGGCGCTTTCGCCAGCATCAACCGGCCGACCGCCGGCCCGACGCATGACAAGAAACTGCCGGTCGGCAAGCATCCGCTGCAGCTTTATTCGCTGGCGACACCGAACGGCGTCAAGGTGACGATCATGCTGGAGGAACTTCTGGCGCTCGGCCACAGCGGCGCCGAATACGACGCCTGGCTTATCAGGATCAACGACGGCGACCAGTTCGGCAGCGGCTTCGTCGAGGTCAACCCCAACTCGAAGATCCCGGCCATGATGGATCGCAGTGGGAAAAAGCCGGTCCGCATCTTCGAATCCGGCTCGATCCTGCTCTACCTCGCCGAAAAATTCGGCGAATTCCTGCCGACGGAGCAGCCGGCTCGCGCCGAGACCCTGTCATGGCTGTTCTGGCAGATGGGCTCGGCGCCCTATCTCGGTGGCGGATTCGGCCATTTCTACGCCTATGCGCCGACGAAGATCGAATATGCCATCGACCGCTTCGCCATGGAAACCAAGCGGCAGATGGATGTGCTCGACCGACGCCTCGCCGAAAGCGAGTATTTAGGCGGCAGCGACTATACGATTGCCGACATTGCGGTGTGGCCCTGGTATGGCGGGCTGGCCAAGGGCCGTATGTATGACGATTCCGGCGAGTTCCTGCAGGTGGAGCAGTACAAGAACGTGCAGCGCTGGGCCGACGCCATCGACGCGCGGCCGGCGGTCAAGCGCGGCCGCATGGTCAACCGCACCTTCGGCGAGCCTTCGAGGCAGCTGCACGAGCGCCATGACGCCAGCGATTTCGAGACCAAGACGCAAGACAAGCTCGCGGCGGCCAAAAGCTAAGCGGATGACGCGCCGATCTCCCGCCTTGTAGGGGAGATCGGCAGCTTCGGCCGACTGCTCAAGCTCGCCTTCACCGCCGCCATCCACAGCCGGTCGATGTTGGCCAGGAATTTCTCGTCGAGTTTGTCGAGGTGCTTCCAGTACATGCCGTCCTCGAAGAGATAGCCGAGTTCCTTCTCGATCCTGTCGGCCTCCTCCGCCTGATCGAGCCGCAGGCCGGCAAGCATCTGCGCCTTCATTTCCGATATTCGCGAGGGAGAAAGCGCGCCGAGTTCATCGAGCGTCAGCCGCGGGAAGACCAGCCGGCTGCGCGGCAGGTCGGATAGGTTGACGCACAGGCAGCCGCGCCGAAGCGCATGGATGAGCAGGCGGGCCGACTTCGCCTCGAGGTTGCGCAGGGTGACGTCGTTGCGCAGCGGATCGGCGCGGCCGACGCCGTAAAAATGCGTGTTGCCGGGCTGGTCGTAGATCATGTCGCAGCCAAGGAATGCCAGCACGTCCGGCTTCTGACTGTGGATCGTCCAGTAGGCCGCCGTCATCGACATGGTGCCGCCGGCATAGACGAAGCCGCCAAAGCTGTTTTGCGCCGGCACGTAATGCGAGGCGCTGAAGATCTGCGCCTGCTGCAGGGGACCGCCTTGCGGCATCCGCTCCGCCGGGAAATCGCCGGCATGGACGAGGAAATCCCAGTCGGGGCGCACGCGCCAGGCGTTGTTGATGGCGACGATCTTGCCGAAGGCCTGCTTGGGTCAGGCGGCGCAGCGCACGACATCGGGGGCGCTACCGATCAGCAAGATCACATTCGGCGTTCCGTCGATCACCACAACCCTCTCGACCGGCCGAAATGCATCTCGATGCCGCCCGGTTGAACGGCTTTATAGCCTCAACGGCCCATCGAAAACACCAGCCGGATTTAAGCTGGCATCAACAAAAGGGAGCTTGCCAGCCGGTTGTAAAATGTGGCCTTAGGCACTGTCGTACAAACAGCAGGCAGGTTTTCCCACTAGCCCAAAAACGACGATATGAGTTGGGCGATATATATTAGTTGACTAAACTAGCGGAACGTCCAATGCACATTCCCAGAACCGAACATGTCCTGTCTAGACCATGATATCTATATGGGACATTACTACATAAGCTGAACGCGACCTCGACGGTTCGGCGGCACAGCCCTCAGACGCCGCGGCTTTGCCTCCGCGCTTTTCGCCCCGGATCCGTAGATCAACCGGACGACGAATAGGAAATATCCAACCTGCATGACGATCAAGGTCAAGATCGTCCAGGCCAGCGTCTTCCAGATTGAACCCGTCGCAAGGTAAGTCGAGATCGCCACGATGGACGATGTGGTGGTCAGCCCCACCAGGAACTGTGGAAAGTTCATGACTTTTCTGCGCCGCCCCGAAACTCGCTATAGCCGGGACGAACTCCCCTAACCCATTACCCCGGACCAACGTTTTCACTATTTCAGCAATTGCGCAAGCACCAAATAGAACAGCAGTTAACGCATGCTTCCGTGATCAAGGGCTGCATGTCAGGTCACCAAGGTGGGCTGGCTTGGACGGCGGCTGCGCGTCCCTCCCTCCCCAACCAGCTCTCCATAACCCCTCACCGCCCCATCAAGCCCACGTATTCGCCACGTCTCCCCTTCCCGTGCCTCAAGATGGGACGGGCCGAGCGGGACTTTCCCTCCGCCGTCCGGCAGGTCCAGCACGTAGACGGGATTGCAGATGCCCGACAGGCGCGCACGCAAGGCGCTGACCAGCGCCTGGCCCTCGGCGATCGTGGTGCGCCGGTGCGCCATGCCGCGCACGAGATCGCCGTGGTGCAGATAATAGGGTTTGACGCCAAGGCGATACATCAGCTCGCGGCACAGCTCTTCCAGCACCTCGACCGTATCGTTCACGCCTTTCAGCAGAACGCTCTGGTTCAGCAGCACGAAGCCGCCCTGCCGCAACGTGCGGCAGGCCCGCTCGGTCGCCTCCGTGATTTCGCGTGGATGGTTGAAATGGGTGACGACAGTGACCATCAGCCGGCCCTGCAAGGCTTGAATCAACCCGCCGGTGACGCGCGACGGCAGCGCGACGGGTACGCGAGTGTGGATGCGCAACAGCCGCACATGCTGGATCGCCTCGACACGGGCGCGGGTTTCCGCCAGCGCCCTATCCGGCAGCGATAGCGGGTCGCCGCCGGTCAGGATCACCTCGCGGATTTCCGGATGGACCGCGATATAGGCGAAGGCTTCGTCGAGAGCTTCGCGCGTATAACCGCGGCCGATCGACGTCAGCTGCTCCTTGCGAAAGCAGAACCGGCAATAGACCGCGCATTGATAGGTCGGGAACAACAGAACCCGGTCGGCATGTCGATGCGTCAATCTAGGCACGGGACTGAAGGCGTGGTCGGCGATCGGATCGTCGAGTTCGCCCTCCTGCTCTGCCAGTTCGTCGGGCGACGGGATGACCTGAAGCCGTATCGGATCGGCGGGGTCGTTCCAGTCGATCAGGTCTAGATAGGCCTTGGGAATGCGAACCTTGTGGCGCGTGGCCGCGGCTTCGGCCGCCGCCCGCTCGGCTGGCGACAGCGGCAGCGAATCCAGATCGCCTACATGCCGCACGCCCTCGCGAACATCGTCCCGCCATGCGGCATCCGCCTCGCGAGCGCGCCGGTCATCGGCTGCCACGCCGGCCGCATCGAGCGCCATGCTGGCGTCGGGGATGTCGGGATGTGAGGTCATCGCAGGCTCCTTGAATTTCGGGCCGGGGTACAGCATTGGAGCCAGGACTTGAAGGCAATAAGCGGTGTTTGGCCGGGTTGGAGGGCGCGGCAGGAAGCCACAACCGGCCATTGATCAGAACAATCGTCCAACATCGCTGACGCAAAACATTAGCTTGCTCTTATATTAGCTTGAGCGTATACACATAAACGGCCGGTGATCTACCCCCCAACCGGTTAGGCTCGGCGCCAGTTCCCTCCCTACCCCTCAGGTCAACGACGCCGGGCCGCTCGGGCCCGCCCGGTCGCCCGCGGTCGAGACCGGATCGACCTCTTCGATGTCGATCATGCCCCTGCTCAAGCAGCACCCAACTGAACATACCAGCTGAACACATCGGCGATGCCCGCGTCTGTCGGCCTTCCCGTCGCCGGCCGCGGTCGCTAATCTCGGATTGCGAAAAAGCTGGAGAAGAGCGTATGGCGAACGACTTGTCGCCAAGGCTTTTGGAGATCGTCAATGCGCTGCCCTTGCGGCAGGGCATGCGAGTGCTGGAGATCGGCTGCGGACCGGGTGCTGCAGCGCGCGAGATCGCGCGCCGGATCGGCGGTGGGCACGTGCTGGCGATCGACCGCTCGGCCAAGGCCATCGCGCAGGCCGGGGCCGCCTCGCGCGCCGAGATTGCGGCAGGCCGGCTGAGCCTTCGCCAGGTCGCCATCGAGGATTTCGAGTTGGAAGCCGATGAGAAGCACTTCGACATTGCCGTTGCGGTGCGCGTCGGCGCGCTGGACGGGCGTCATCCCGAAGCAGGAAAAATTGCCCTGCGACGGCTCAAGGCGGCGTTGACCGCGCAAGGCCGGCTGTTCATCGACGGCGGCGATCCGCTGCGCGAAATTGCGATACATGGCTGAGCACCTCGTGCTTGGCTTCCGGAATCGAGCGTCTACGTGACCGTGAGCGGCAGAGCCGGCCTCAGCTCCGCAACCCCGGCGCCTCCTGCCCGGTGCGCTCGACATACTCCGTATAGCCGCCGCCATAGGTGTGGATCCCCTCGGGCGTCAGTTCCAGCACCCGGTTCGACAGCGCCGCCAGGAAATGGCGGTCGTGCGAGACGAACAGCATGGTTCCCTCGTACTGCGACAGTGCCGTGATCAGCATCTCCTTGGTGGCGATGTCGAGGTGGTTGGTCGGCTCGTCCAGCACCAGCAAATTGGGCGGATCGAACAGCATCAGCGCCATCACCAGCCGCGCCTTCTCGCCGCCCGACAGCACGCGGCATTTCTTCTCGATCTCGTCGCCGGAAAAGCCGAAGCAGCCGGCCAGCGCCCTGAGCGGCGCCTGGCCGGCCTGCGGAAATGCATCTTCCAGCGTCTGGAACACGGTGCGCTCGCCCTCCAGCACTTCCATGGCGTGCTGGGCGAAATAGCCCATCTTGACGCTGGGCCCGCGCGCCACCGTGCCATTGTCCGGCTCGGAAGCGCCAGCGACCAGCTTCAGCAGCGTCGACTTGCCGGCGCCGTTGACGCCCATGATGCACCAGCGCTCGCGGCGGCGCACCTGAAAATCCAATCCCTCGTAGATCGAGCGGCTGCCATAGCCCTTGTGCACGTTCTTCAGCGTCACCACGTCCTCGCCGCAGCGCGGCGCCGGCTGGAAGTCGAACGATACCTTCTGGCGGCGCTTGGGCGGCTCGACCCGGTCGATCTTGTCCAGCTTCTTCACCCGGCTCTGTACCTGGGCGGCATGTGAAGCCCGCGCCTTGAAGCGCTCGATGAAGGCGATCTCCTTGGCCAGCATCGCCTGCTGGCGCTCGAACTGCGCCTGCTGCTGCCGGTCGGCAATCGCCCGCTGCTGCTGGTAGAATTCGTAGTTGCCGGAGTAGGCGGTCAGCGAACCGCCGTCGATCTCGACCACCTTGTTGACGATGCGGTTCATGAACTCGCGGTCGTGCGAGGTCATCAGCAGCGCGCCGTCATAGTTCTTCAGGAACTGCTCCAGCCAGATCAGGCTTTCGAGGTCGAGATGGTTGCTCGGCTCGTCGAGCAGCATGGCGTCGGGCCGCATCAGAAGGATCCTGGCCAGTGCCACGCGCATTTTCCAGCCGCCGGACAGCTTGCCGACGTCGCCGTCCATCATCTCCTGGCTGAAGCCAAGGCCGTCCAGCACCTCGCGGGCGCGCCCGTCCAGCGCGTAGCCGTCGAGCTCCTCGAAGCGGTGCTGCGCCTCGCCGTAGCGGGCGATGATCTCGTCCATCTGGTCGGCTTGGTCAGGGTCGCCCATGGCGTGCTCGAGCTCGCGCATCTCGGCCGCCACTTCGCTGACCGGCCCGGCGCCGTCCATCACTTCGGCCACCGCACTGCGGCCCTCCATGTCGCCGACATCCTGGCTGAAATAGCCGATGGTGACGCCGCGATCGACGGAGACCTGGCCCTCGTCGGGCTGCTCCTCGCCGTTGATCATGCGAAACAGCGTCGTCTTGCCGGCGCCGTTGGGGCCGACCAGCCCGACCTTCTCGCCCTTCTGCAAGGCGGCGGAGGCTTCGATGAAGACAATCTGACGGCCGTTCTGCTTGCTGATGCTTTCGAGACGAATCATGGTTTTCCGGGAAAGGCCAAAGGAGCGTTCCCGCGCCAATACGCGATAGGCCGCGCCGGCGGAAGCCCGCAGTAGTGAGGCGCCCCGCGCCAAATTGTCTGAACCCGCCAGTTGCTTCCCGGCTGGATCAGGCTTTGACGGCGTAGGGATGAGCCGGCGGATCAGCTATCGGTCAGGGCTTTTGTCGTCGCCAGTTTGACCCCGGCGGCGGCAAATGCCGCATTGTGTCGGGCGATGATCTCCGCGGCGGTCTCGCTGGCGGCGTCGAGCGTGCTGTGGGCGTCGGAAACCACGGTGACGCCCAGGCCCGCTGCAAAGGCGCCCTTCACCGTGGCCGCCACGCAGAAATCGGTCTGCGCGCCGATCAGAACGACCTCGCCGGCGCCCTGCCCGGCCACCCATTCTGCAAGGGCGGCATTGCTGAACGCATCGCCGACACGCTTGGCGAAAGTCGGCTCGTCCTCGGCCTGGCCGAGCGCCGGCCACACCGACCAGCCCGGCCCACCCGGCGCCAGAGGATCGCCCTGCGGGCCGTCATGCCTGATGAAGGCGATCTTGCGCCCGCTGCGCCGTGCCCATTCGATCAGCGCGCGGGTGCGGGCAACCATGCCGTCGGCATCATGGATCGGCGGTTCGGCGACACCGTCGAACATGCCGGTCTGAAGGTCAATCACGATGAGCGGCGCAGCGGCCGCGGGGCTGGTCCCTGACATGGTTTTTTATAGCACGAGGGCGGAGCCGATCAAGGATCAGGGCCGCGATGGCGCGCACGGGCAACCGCAAGTGGCTGGAGTTCGAGATATGTGACAATCCGCTTGCAGCAGCGCTAACATAGCGCGCCATTGGGATGTGGGTCAGTTCGAAATTCTGGCTATCGGCCGTGACCGGATTGCATTCGTGGCAAGCTCCTGCGAAGAAATTACCATGACACATGCAGCCGTAGCTTTCCTTGCGATCGTGACTTCGGTGTTGGTCGCGATCCTACCCGCACAATCGCAAGAGTGGACGCCCTCGGAGGACGCGGTTCGAGATGCAACGGAAACGGTTGGTCACTATTTCCTTTCGCTCGATAACCAAGAATATGGGCGGGCATACGAAATGAAAACTGATACCGCCAAAGCTTCGATCCCATCGAACGCCTTCGTGGAGCAAAGTAAACATTTTCATTCTCAGGCCGGCGCTGTGCGCGAGCGCCGGCCACTCAAATTCACGTGGTTGAAGGACCCGGCGAACGCTGCCTTTCCTGGCGTTTATGCCGCAGTCGACATAGCGGCGAAATTTGAAAACATCGATCGTTACTGCGGCTATATTGTTCTCTATCAGCGGCCGTCAGGTGGAAATTTTCGAGTCATGCGGGTCGAAAGCAACTTCATCGACAACGCTACCGCGAAAAGCATTGAAAAGACCCAATCGAAACTCGAATTGGATCGAGCATGGGCCGAGTTGTCGGCTAACTGTCCGAATTTTCCATCGTGAAGGTGAGGCAATTTTTTTGTACTTTCCGCGCACCATCGGCTCTCGGCTTCCCTCGCTTCGATCAGCGCAACGATGTCGGCGATCTCTTGCAGTTTGCCGGCCCTACGACGCGAACGCAGCGAGAGCGCAGCTTTTGTCCTCACCCAATCCGCCCGTCACGGCATAGCGCCGGCGGTGCGCTTGTCACTAAACCCAAGCGCGATGTTATCTCGTCCGATCGCCCTTCGCAAAGTAGCCGGCGGCCCGGACGATCACACCCGGCCCGATGTCCCATCCTCGCCAAAAATCCCGGTCACCCAGTCGATGAACACGCGTACCCGTGGCGCCAGCTGGCGGTTCTGCGGGTAGAGCGCCGACAGCGGTGTCGGCGACGGCGGGTAATCCGGCAGCACTTCGACAAGCGTGCCGCGTGCGAAATCCCCGGCGAAGCGGTAGTGCGGCGCCTGCACCAGGCCGAAGCCGAGACGCGCCAGCTCCGCCATGGTGTCGGAGCCGTTGACCGTCACCCGGTTGGGCAGGCTGACATAGCGCAACGCGCCGCCGACGGTGAATTCGAGCGGCATGACCTCGCCGGTCCGCGACGAGCGGAAGCCGACCATCAGATGGCCTTCGAGATCGTCGAGGGTTGCCGGCATGCCGAAGCGTTCGCCCGCGAAGCGGCGCGGCCAACCTGACTGGTTGCCGCCCGGAAAGGCGGCGCCAGACTCCGTGCCTCACTTCAACTCCACCCAGACCGGCGCGTGATCGCTGGCGCCGGTCTCGCCGCGCACGTCGCGGTCGATGCCCGCCGCTACCAGCCGGCGCGACAGCTTCTTGCTGAGCAAGATATGGTCGAGGCGCAGGCCGGCATCGCGCGGCCAGCGGTTGCGGCGATAGTCCCAGAATGTGTAGAGCGTCTCGTTCGGGTGCTTCTTGCGCAGCGCGTCAAGCCAGCCCTGGTCGACCAGCCGCTGGAACGATGCGCGGCTTTCCGGCTGGACCAGCGCGTTGTCGTCATAGGAGCGGGTCGGGTAGATGTCGCGCGGCTCGGGCACGATGTTGTAGTCGCCCGCCAGTACCACCGGCAGGCCGGTGTCGAGCAACTGCGCCGCATGCGCCTCCAGCCTCTCGTGCCAGGCCAGCTTGTACCGGAATTTCGGGCCGGGCTGCGGATTGCCGTTCGGCGCGTAGAGGCAGGCGACGACGATGCCGTTGACCGCTGCCTCGATGTAGCGCGCCTGCTGGTCACTGTCGTCGCCGGGCAGCGCCTCGCGGGTCAGAACGGGTTCTGCGCCACGCGAAAGGATGGCGACGCCGTTCCAGGTCGGCTGCCCGACCCAAACTGCGCCGTAGCCGGCGGCCGCCAGCACAGTGCGCGGAAACTGCGTCTGTCTGGCCTTGAGCTCCTGCAGGCAGGCGATGTCGGGTTTGGTGGCAGCCAGCCATGCGAGCAGGTTCGGCAGCCGACTGTTGATGTTGTTGACGTTGAAGGTGGCGATCTTCATCGGCCTGCTTCAACGCACGATGCGTTCGGTCCACGCCTTCACCGCATCAGCGAGCGTCTTCAGATGATCGGCGGTGGAGAAGCCGGAGATGTTTTTGCGCGGCTTCAGATCATGGTCGCCGTCTTCCAGCCAGAAGATCTCGATCGCGTCGGACAAAGCATAGGTCGCGACCTCGTCTTTGGTCCCGAACTCGTCGCGCGTGCCTTGGAAGATCAATGTCGGCGTCTTGAGATCGGCGAGGTGCTTTGTCCGAAGCTGCGTCGGTTTCCCCGGCGGATGGAAGGGATAGCCAAGGCAGAGCAGGCCCGAGATCTCGCCCTTCGAAAACATCTCGTCGGCGATCATCGAAGCGACGCGTCCGCCCATCGACTTGCCGCCGATGATCAGCGGACCCTTCACGCCCTTCGCCCGGAGGTCGGCGATCGCCTTGACGTATTCCGGGTTAACCGTCTCGGCGCGCGGCGGCGGCTTGCGGTGGCCGTAGCGGCGAGCCGCCATGTAGTGGAATTCAAAGCGCGCAACGCGGAAGCCGGCCTCGGCCAGCGCCTTGGCGGTGGCGGTCATCGAGGCCGAGTCCATCGGCGCCCCGGCGCCGTGGGCGAGTAGGATGGTGATTGGGGCGGTGTCGGGACCGTCGAAGAGGAAGGTTGTCATGGGGACTCCAACGCTGGTGACACCTTCTCCCCTTGTGGGAGAAGGTGGCCGAGCGAAGCTCGGTCGGATGAGGGGTGTTCCAGGGAACGCCGACGCCTCATTTCTTCCAACACCCCTCAACCGTCTCGGCGCCGCGCGCCGATCCACCTTCTCCCACAAGGGGAGAAGGAGGCGCTACTACCTCACCCTGCCGACTTTTGCGCCAGCTGCAAATCCACGAACTGTATCCCCTTGGCCGCCATGCGCGCCCATTCGGAATTGGCGTCGAGCTCGAGATAGCGCACCCAGCGACGCCGCGCCTCGGCGAGATTGCCGGTGTCGAACTCCAGCCTGGCAAGGTTGAATACCGCATCGGCATAATCAGCGTCCAATGCGATCGCCTTGAGCAAATGCCGGCGCGCCGACGCCGCCCGCCCCTCTTCGCTCATCAGCCCGGCGAGATTGAACCAGGCCTCTACGAAGCCGGGATCGAGCTTTATCGCGCGGGCATAGTCGTGCGCCGCCTCGGCCGCGTGGCCGGCGGCGCGCAGGCAGTTGGCGCGGTTGAAAGCGGCGATGGCATCGCTTGGGTCGATGACCAGGCAGCGCCGGTAGAGCGCCGCCGCCTGCTCGTGGTCTTCAGCCCCTTCCGCCGCCTCGGCATCGGCGAACAGCTCTTCCAGCGTGTCGTCATCCTGCGTTCCCAGATCGAACAGCAGCTGGCCGTCGAGTTCGCTCTGGCCGCCCTCGAGATAGATCGCATCGGCCCGCCCATGCTGTGAGCCGACGGCGAGCGACTTGGCGGTGAGCGAGGCGACCGGGCCCGACCGGTGCACCGAGCGCGCAATCGCCCCCCATGAGGCGCCGCCGGCAACCAGCCCGGCATATTTGCGGGCGAGGATCAGGTCGCGAAAGGAATACGGTTCGCAATCATGCTCGAAGGCATCGAACAGCGACAAAAGGTCGAGATCCTCGCCGGTCAGCCGCGACTGGTCGATCAGCGACTGCCGCGACAGCGCCGAAGCCTCCGGCGCTTTCATCAGGCCGAGCAGGCGCAGGAAGCCGTTCTCGCTGACCAGCTTGCGCCCGGCCGCGCGCTCGGTGACGACGCGGCGCTCAATCTCGGCATCATCGGCCTTGGCGAGGAACGTCCGCCCGAATACCACATGGGTGGTCCGTCTGGTGACTCCGCGCCGCAATTGGCCCTGCCGGCGCGCGACCTCGCGCGCCGCCATGCGAAGCGGAAACGCCGCGAGCGCGCCGATAGTGCCGAAGATCGTGCCAGTGGGCGCCGTCACCCTTTGCTCTTACCGACGGCCTGCAGCAGATTGGCCTTGAGCGGGTTTTCCTTGGCGCCGCCCTTGGCGGACTTTGCTTTGGCTGCCGGTTTCGTCGCCTCATCGGCCTTGCTCTTGGACTTGGCCGGCGGCTTGGCCGATTGGGACAGGCTCGCCTTCAGCGCATCCATGAGATTGATGACATTGCCGCGCTCGGGGGCCGCCGCGATGATCGGCTTATGGCCCTTCAGCTTCTCGCGGATCATCGCCATCAGCGCGATCTCGTAGCGGTCCTCGTAATTCTTCGGTTCGAAGGTGGTTTCCTTCTGCTTGATCAGCGCCTCGGCCAATTGCAGCATTTCGGGATCGGGGTTTCCGGCCGGGATATTGCCGAAATACTCAGCCGTGGCACGCACTTCGTTCGGATTCCTCAAGGTGCAGACGAACATGCCGTTCTCGCGCGCGCCGATCGTCACCACGCGCTCGCGGCTGGACAGCACCAGGCGGGCGATCGCCAGCTTGCCGGATTTGCGCATGGCTTCGCGCAGCACGGCGAAGGTCTCCTCGGCCATTGCGCCGTCCGGCGCCAGGTAATAGGGCGCGTCCTGATAGATGACGTCGACCGAATGCTCGTCGACAAAGGCCTCTATGTTCATCGTATGATTGGATTCGATGCGTACCGCATCGAGATCGGAGTCCTCGATGATGATGTACTGCTTGTCCTCGTATTCGTAGCCCTTGACCAGGTCTGAACGCTCGACCAGCCCGAGTTCGGGGTCGACCGGCTTCATGTTGATGCGGTTGTGCGTCTTCTTGTGCAGCTGGTTGAAGCTGATGCGCTCGCTGGCGCTGGTCGCCGGATAGAGCCGGACCGGACAGCTGACCAGACTGAGCTTGAGGTAACCTTTCCAACTTGCCCTGGGCGCCATGAAATACTCCTACGCGGCCTTGTGCTGTCGAACTGTTCGCAGCGTTCATTCGTCCGGAGGACGAACGGGACTGCCGAAATCCTACATTGCCCCTTACAATACCGGCAAATCCCTAGCGAAATCTTCCATCTCGGCTGAGGGGTCGGCGGTGGGACCCGGCGGGAAGAATAATTCAAATTTTCTGGAGCGTCGATGGAGTCTAGATGGGGCGGCTCGCAGGGTGCAGATGCCGGCGGGACAGCGCCCCCCTCTGTCCTACCGGACATCTCCCCCACTTGGGGGGAGATCGGCAGCTTCAGCGCTCCGCTCAATCCTGCGACGTTGGCGATTTGCGAAAGCCGAGGCGACGTCCAATCTCCCTCCTTGTGGGGGAGATGTCCGGCAGGACAGAGGGGGGCGCGAAGGATCGCGACGGATGTCATTTCGCGCCGTTGCGTTTACTTGTTCGAAAACGCCGGCAAATCCCTGGCGAAATCTTCCATGTCGGCCCAGGGATCGCCCGACGTCGCCAGCAGGCCCGGCAGCGACGAATAATTCAGATCCTGCGGAGCGTCGATGGATTCCAGATCACTCCAGCTCACCGGCGTCGAGGCCGGCAAATTGGTGCGGGCGCGCAGCGAATAGGGAGCCGCAGAAGTGTGGCCGCGCGCATTGCGGTGATAATCGATGAAGATGCGCCGCTTGCGGTTATCCTTGCCCATGGTGGTGGTGAAAGTGTCGGGCGCGGTGGCGGCAAGATGCGTCGAGATGGCGCTGGTCGCCTGGTGCAATTTCTTCCAGTTCTGCTTTTGCGTCACCGGCACTGATATGTGGATGCCGTGGCCGCCGGACGTCTTGGCGAACGGCACCAGCCCTAGCGCTTCCAGCTCGCCCTTAATGTGCACCGCCGCCTCAACCACCTCGCGCCAGGCGATCCCCTCGCCCGGGTCGAGGTCGAAAACGATCAGGTCCGGCTTGTCGAGCCGCGTGCGATGGGTGCCCCAGGTGTGGAACTCGACGACACCGAACTGCGCCAGCGCCAGATAGCCCTTGGCGTCTTCCACCGAGAGATAGGATTTGGTCTCGCCCTCCGAATTGGTCGCTTCGAAAGTCGCCACAGAGGACGGCATGCCGGTGAAGGCGTGGCGCTGGAAGAAACAGTCCTGCGGCCTGCCGGTCGGGCAGCGCACCAGCGACACCGGCCGGCCGAGAATGTGCGGCAGCATGAAATCGCCGACCAGCGCGTAATAGACGGCAATGTCGAGCTTGGTCGGGCCGGTCTTGCCGAACAGCCGTCGCGTCGGGTTGGTCACCCAGATGGTGGCGAGGTCGGCCTCGGCGATCAGCCGCTTGCGCTTGGCCGAAACCGGCGTCGACAGGCCGACGTCGCGCAGGCCGCGGAACACGGCATGGCGCAGCGCATTGTCGGTGGTCCGGTTGGCGTAGTGGATATGCGCCGAAAGCAGCGGCCGCACCCAGTTCATCTCGCGCATGATTTCGCGGGGAACCCCTTCGGGCGCGGATGCACCCGCCCTTAGCGGCTCCAGCCTGGCCAGCAATTCGCCGGCGGTCCTCGCATCGAAGCCGGTGCCGACCTTGCCGCGATAGTGCAATTCGCCATCCTCGAATTCGCCGAGGCCGAGTGCGGCCAGCCCCTCGGCCGCGTCGGAGACAGTGTAGCCGGCGATGACGAAGTCGCCGGTCTGAAGCGCCTTGGTCTTGGTCCAGGTCTTGGTACGGCCGCTCTGGTAGATTGCCGTGGCGCGCTTGGAGACGACACCCTCGAGCCCCATCTCGGATGCCTGGTCATAAAGTGCTTGGCCGTCTCCTTCGACATGATCGCTGAGCTGGATGGCCGAATTGGCGCCGAGACCGGACAGCAATTGCGAAAGCAGCGCCTTGCGCCGGCGGAGCGGCGCTTGTCTCAGGTCCCAGCCGTCGAGATACAGAAGATCGAAGGCGTAGAAGTGGAGCTTGTTGCCGGCGCCTTCGGCCAGCGCGTCTTGCAAAAGGGCAAAGCGGCTGATGCCCTTGGCGTCCAGCGCGACGACCTCGCCGTCGATGATCGCCTCGCGGCACGGCAGCCTGGCGAATGCAAGCGGCAGGTCGCCATAACGCTTCGTCCAGTCGAGGCCGGCGCGGGTGATCAGCCTGACTGCGCCGCTAGCGAGATGCGCCATGGTGCGGTAGCCATCGAATTTGATCTCGTGCAGCCAGACTTCGCCCGTTCGGGCCGCTGGCTCATCGCCGCCCGGCGGCTTCGGAACCTGCGTAGTCAGCTGCGGCTCGATCCGGGAAGGCGGCGGCGCCTTGACGGCGCCCGGCAAAGCGCCGGGTTTCAGCACCACCGGCCTGGCAGGTTTGGCGGCAGGCTTCGGCGTTGCCACCAGCTCCTCGATGCGGCGTCCGGATTTGACGCTTTCCGGGCGGGCTTCCAGTATGTCGAGCTTGGCGTCGGCGGCGAGATCGCGCTCCTTGAACAGCAGCCAGTTCTTCTTGCCCTCATCCTCGCCGGGCTTCGGTTTCAGCCGCGTCAGCATCCAGCCGCCATTCAGCTTTTCGCCGGCGAGGCGGAACTTGAAGGAACCGGTGCGCAGGCTCTTCTCGACATCGTCCATCGGCGCCCAGACGCCGGTGTCCCAGACGATCATCGGCCCGCCGCCATATTCGCCTTCGGGAATGACACCTTCGAAGTCGATATACTCGAGCGGATGGTCCTCGGTCTCGACCGCCAGCCGTTTGTCGGCGGGGTTGAGCGACGGGCCGCGCGGCACCGCCCAGCTCTTCAGCACGTCGCCGACCTGCAGGCGCAGATCGTAGTGATCGGCGGTGGCGTGATGCTTGTGGACAACGAAACGATTGCCCTCACCGGCAACCAGACCGCCGGCTGGTTCCGGCGTCCTCGTGAACTCGCGCTTGGCGCGATAAGCCTTGAGCTTCGAAGGAGCTGGCATGGACTAGGCGCGGGTGGTGGGCAAAAGCAACGAGCGCGGCATCAAAATCCCATCGCAGCGGCGCTCCAATGTCACGGCATGGATCCCAGGGTCTCCGCGACGTCGCTTAGCTCCTGCTCCGCCCTGGGATGACGAAGGATGGCAGGTCACGCCGCTCAATCGTCGGTGGCCGGCGTCAATTCGAGCTCGGCCGGCGACAGGCCCTGCTGCAGCTGGCTGAGCCGGAATTCGTCGACCCAATAGGCCTCGCCGTCGACCAGCACCCGCGCGCTGTAGCTGCCGGCCGAAAAACGCTGCGCAGTGATGTACACCTTGTGGCGGTCGAGCGCGTTCCGCACCGCGGCGCGCTTGGATTTCTGACTGGCGACGGAACTGGCCATGCTGGTTACTCACGCACAAGCCGCAAGGCGGCGTGCCTTAAGGATGGCCGAGAGCGTGTCGGCTGTCAATTTGGCGGTCGCTGCGAGCCGCGCGCGGTGGCGCCTCCCGCTCTGTGGAAACCGAGCCGGTGCGCTATATTGCCCTGGCGGCTTGGAACGCGATGCTGATCCGGAGAGCTTCACATGACATTGACGATGCGCAAACTCGGCAGCCAGGGGCTGCAAGTCTCGGCAATCGGTCTCGGCTGCATGGGCATGAGCCAGTCCTATGGCCCGGCCGACGAGGCGGAATCGACCGCCACGCTGCACCGCGCCATCGAACTCGGCTGCACCTTCCTCGACACTGCGGAAGTCTACGGGCCGTACGCTAACGAGGAACTGCTCGGCCGCGCGCTGAAGGGCCGGCGCGATGAGGTGACGATCGCGACGAAATTCGGCTTTCGCATCGAAAACGGCAAGCAAGTCGGCACCGAGCGCGACAGCCGGCCCGAACATATCCGCGAGGCTTTGGAAGGTTCGCTGAGGAGGCTCGCCACCGACCACGTCGACCTCCTCTATCAGCACCGCGTCGATCCGGCGGTCCCGATCGAGGATGTGGCGGGCGCTGTCGGCGAGCTGATCGCTCAGGGCAAGGTCCGCTTCTTCGGCCTCTCTGAAGCCGGCGCCGCCAATATCCGCCGGGCGCATGCCGTGCATCCGGTGTCGGCCGTGCAGAGCGAATACTCGCTATGGGAGCGCAATCTGGAACCGGAGATCATTCCGCTGCTGAAAGAGCTCGGCATCGGCCTGGTGCCGTTCTCGCCGCTCGGCCGCGGCTTTCTCACCGGCGACGTCAGGCGCGCCGAAGATTATCCGGAGGGCGATTACCGGCGCGGCGATCCGCGCTACCAGGGCGCCAACTATGACGCCAACATGCAGGCGGCGGCCACGGTACTCGACATCGCCGCCGCCAAGCGCGTCAAGCCTGGTCAGATCGCGCTGGCCTGGCTGCTCCACAAGGGGAGCGGCTTCGGCATCGACATCGTGCCGATCCCCGGCACCAAGCGCAGAAAATACCTCGAGGAGAACGTCGCCGCGGCTTCGATCAGGCTGGACCCAGCCGAGATGCAAGTGCTCGACGACGCGCTGGCGCCGGGAAAGGTCGCCGGGCCGCGCTACGGCGAGCGCACCATGGTGATGATCGATCGGTAGGTCTTGCCTGCTCCCGTTCTTGCGCAAAGCTCCGGCCTTGGCTAGCATCCGCCGGCAGGCACCGAGCGGAGGAGAACGTCGCGGTGGACCGGCTGGAGCGCCGTTGCGTCCCTTCAAACACGAGTTGGGCGCTCGAAGGACACTCCATTTTTGAATCGACGCAAGGAACCTTCCGGAAAACCCCTTCCGGTTTAGGGGTCGTGCGCTCATCTGGGAGGAGACTAAATTGATCAACAGACGTGAATTCCTGCTGTCGTCGGCGGCGATGGGCGCTTTGGCGCTGGCCGCTCCGCAACTGGCTTTTGCCCAGGACAAGCTGACCATCCTTGGTTCGGTGCCGAGCCTCGGCTTTCCGTTCTTCGTGCACATGCTGAACCAGATCAAGGCGGAAGCTCAGGCGCAAGGCGTCAACCTGATCGAGAGCGACGGCCAGAACTCGGCGCCCAAGCAGACCGCCGATATCGAGGCGGCGCTGGTGCAGAAGGTCAACGCCATCGTCATCTCGCCGCTTGACGTCAACGCGCTGGCCCCGGCCATCGAAGAAGCGGTGAAGGCCGGCGTTCCCGTCGTCACCATTGATCGCCGCGTTGAGGGCGTCGAGGGCATCCTCGCCCATGTCGGCGCCGATAACGTCAAGGGCGGCGAGGCCGAAGCGCAGGCCATGGTGGCGGCATTCCCGAACGGCGCCAAGATCTTCCATTTGCAGGGCCAGCCCGGCGCCGGCCCGGCGATCGACCGTAACAAGGGCGTGCACAACGTCCTCGATCCCATGAAGGACAAGTACCAGATCATCTTCGAGCAGACCGCCAACTTCGCCCGCGCCGAGGCGCTGTCCGTCACCGAGGCCGGCCTTGCCGCCAACGGCAAGCCCGACGCGATCATCTGCGCCAATGACGACATGGCGCTTGGCGCGGTTGAAGCCTGCGCGGCGCGCAACTTCACCGACGTCAAGATCTACGGCTTCGACGCGCTTCCCGAAGCGCTGGTCGCCGTGCGCGACGGCAAGCTGGCCGGCACGGTCGAGCAGTTCCCCGGCGAGCAGTCGCGCACCGCCGTGCAGATCGCCGTCGCCTACGCCAGGGACAAGACCGAGCCGAAGGAAAAGCTGGTGCTTTTGACACCGATCGTCATCGGCAAGGACAATCTCGACAAGGCGGAGAGGCTGGGCGAGACGAAGTAGGCGAAGCCGACGGGACAGCACCCCCCTCTGGCCTGCCGGCCATCTCCCCCTCAAGGGGGGAGATTGGATGTCACGTCGGCTTTCGCTAGTTTTCGATCTTGCAGAAGAGGCGAAGCCAATGAAGCTGCAATCTCCCCACTTGAGGGGGAGATGGCCGGCAGGCCAGAGGGGGGCGCTGCCTCGCCAGCCTTGCGTGACAACCGAATGATCGAGGAGCAAACTTTGCCCAAGGCAGCCGCCATCGCGCCCTCTCCCGCCCTGCTCACCGTCGAGGGCGTGACCAAGCGCTTTGCCGGCGTCACCGCGCTGAACGACGTTTCGCTCGAAGTCGGCCCCGGCGAGATCCTCGGCCTGCTCGGCGAGAACGGAGCCGGCAAATCGACGCTGCTCAAGATCCTGTCCGGCGTGATCCCGCCGTCCAGCGGCCGCATCGTCTTCGATGGGGTCGAATTCAGCCCGCACAATCCGCAGGATGCCAAGCGCCACGGCATCGTCACAATCTACCAGGAACTGAGCCTGATCCCGACGCTGACCGTGGCGGAGAATATCTTCATCGGCCGCGCACCGCTCGGCCGGTTCGGGCTGGTCAGTTGGCGGAAGATGGAGGAAGATTCGCGCGCGATCATCTCTCGCGTCGGCCTCGACCTCGACCCGGCGACGCCGGTGTCGGCGCTGTCGGTGGCCGAGCAGCAGCTGGTCGAGATCGCCCGCGCGCTATCGCTGAAGAGCCGCTTGATCATCATGGACGAGCCGACCTCGGCGCTGACCGAAACCGAAGTGCACAGGCTGATGTCGATCATGGACCGGCTGCGCAAGGATGGCGTCGCCATCATGTTCGTCACCCACCGGCTGGAGGAGGCCTCGGCGATCTGCGACCGCATGACGGTGCTGCGCGACGGCAGGCTGGCCGGCCATCTCGACCGCGAAGGCGGGCCGATCAAACTGCCGAAGATCATCGAGAAGATGGTCGGCCGCGCCGCTTCCGAGCTCTATGCCAGGCCGACGCAGCGCGACGTCGCCGGCGACGTCCGGCTCTCGGTGCGCGGCCTGCGCACGGTGCGCGATCCGCAGGCGCCGCACGCGATCGTGCTCGAAGGCGTCGATCTCGACCTCAAGGCGGGCGAAATCCTCGGCGTCGCCGGGCTCGTCGGCTCCGGCCGCACCGAGCTCGCCCGCGCCATCTTCGGCGCCGACCGCATTGCAGCCGGCACCATCATGCTCGACGGCAAGCCGATCGCGCCCGCCTCACCCGCCGACGCCATCGAGCTCGGCATCGGGCTGGTTCCGGAAGACCGCAAGCACCAGGCAATCTTCGCAGCACTCGCCATCCTCACCAATTTCTCGATCGCCGCGCTCGACCGCTACTCCAATGTCGGCTTCATGGCCGAGCGGCGAGAGCGCGAGGCGCTGGCGAACTATAGGAAGACGCTGTCGATCCGCATGGCCTCGCCCGAGCAGGCGATCGAGGGACTGTCCGGCGGCAACCAGCAGAAGGTCATCCTTGCCCGCTGGCTGGCACGCGACCCCAAGGTGCTGATCGTCGATGAACCGACGCGCGGCGTCGATGTCGGCGCCAAGGCGGAAGTGCACCAGATCCTGGTGGAGCTCGCGGCGCGCGGCATCGCCATCATGATGATCTCGTCCGAGCTGCCCGAAGTGCTTGCGGTGTCGGACAGGATCGTCACCATGCGACGCGGGCGCATTACCGGCGAGATGCCCGGTATCGAGGCGACCGAGGAGAAACTGATGGAACTGATGGCGCTCGACCAGAAGCAGGAAGCAACGCAATGACCAGCACGACCGAACGGAGCCAGCGCGGCGGCGTCAATATTGCGCGCCTGCTGATGAGCTTCGGCCCGCTGATGTTCCTGGCGTTGCTGATTGTCGTCTTCACCGTGCTGAAGCCGAGCTTCATCGACCCGATCAACCTGTTCAACATCATGCGCCAGATCTCGATCACCGGGCTGATCGCGCTCGGCATGACCTTCGTTATCCTTACCGCCGGCATCGACCTGTCGGTCGGCTCGCTGCTCGCCTTCTGCGGCATGGTCGCGGCGGTGGTGGCCAAGGGCGGCACCGCCAACACGCTGTCGCTGTCGACGTCGGGCACGCAAGGCTATGGCTGGTTCGCCGCCCTTCTCGCCGCCGTCGTCGTTGGCGCCGTGGCCGGCGGCGTCCAGGGCTTTGCCATCACCAGGCTGAAGGTGCCGCCCTTCGTCGTCACGCTCGGCGGCCTCACCGTGTTTCGCGGCCTGACCTTGACGATTTCCAATGGCGGCCCGATCTCCGGCTTCGACGCCTCGATGCGCTGGTTCGGTACCGGCCTGATCGGCCCGGTTCCGGTGCCGGCGATCATCTTCGCGATTGCCGCGATCCTATGCCATATCGTGCTGCGCTACACACGTTACGGCCGCGCGGTCTATGCCGTCGGCGGCAATGCCGAGGCGGCACGGCTCTCCGGCCTGCGTGTCGACCGCATCCTGATCTCGGTCTACATCATCGTCGGCTTCTTCGCCGGCCTCGCCGCCTTCGTTTTGTCGGCGCGGCTCAACTCCTCCGAAGCCGTGGCCGGCATCGGCTACGAGCTGACGGTGATCTCGGCGGTCGTCATCGGCGGCACCTCGCTGTTCGGCGGCATCGGCAGCGTCGGCGGCACGGTGGTCGGTGCAGGACTGATCGGCGTCTTGCAGAACGGGCTGCAGTTCAACAACGTCTCGTCCTACACGCAAAGCATCGTCATCGGCCTGATCCTCATCCTCGCCGTGGCCTTCGACCGCTGGCTGAAATCGCGGGTAAGGCGGTGATGGCGGAGCGAACGCTGCGGTGCCATAAACTGCCCGGGAGGTGCCAATGCCCCAAATAAGAACCATGACCGAACAGGACGTTCCGGCGGTGTCGCGGCTGCTTGGAGGGTCCTGGCGCTACACCTATTCGCCGATCCTGGGTGCCGAGACCACGGCACGGCTTTCGGATGAGAGGCACGCGCCGGAGCGGCTGGCGGCCGAGCTCAGGGACGACAGCAAGATGTCCTTCGTCGCCGAGCGGGCTGGCGGCTCGCTCGCCGGTTATGCGATGGCAGCGATGGACGACAAGGGCGAGGTCGTGCTCGAGCGGCTCCATATAGACAAAAGCGAGTACGGCACCGGTCTTGCCGCCAACCTGCTGCATGCCGTTCTTGCCGCGCATGCGGGTATTCCCAGCATCGCCCTGGAAGTGATCGAGGGCAACGACCGCGCAATCGCCTTCTATCGCAAGCACGGCTTCGAGGTCGTCGAGCGCCGGCCGGCTGCACACGGCGTGGGCGGCCACGCCTCGCTGATCATGCGCCGGCTGCTGCCACGGGCTTAGCAAGCGAAAGCGGCTGAGCGCGTAATCTCCCCCCTTGAGGGGGAGATGTCCGGCAGGACAGAGGGGGGCGCCACGCGTGAAGCGCCAACCTTCTCTTTCGTCCCACAGGGCGTCGCGCCAGGACGTACCGACCCCCTCTGTCGCCTTCGGCGACATCTCCCCCTCAAGGGGGGACATTGGCGACTTCTCCGACCGCTCAGGCCGGGGCGTTGACGCGCTGTGCGCGCGTTGCCCAGTCGGCAACCGTCGCGCCAGCAACGCTCTCGCCGGCAACCATCCCGTTCGTCTGCGGCGCAAGCAGGTCGTTGCGGCGGGCGAAGGCGACGAAGGCGGACACGGTCCATCTGCCGTTTCGAAGTCGCGCTTTGGAAGCCTGGCCTTAGAAGTCCATGCCGCCACCGCCGGGCATCGGAGGCATGGGCGTTTCCTTCTTCGGCTTCTCGGCCACCATCGCCTCGGTCGTCACCAGCAGGCCGGCGACAGAAGCGGCGCCCTGGAGAGCAGTGCGCACGACCTTGGCCGGGTCGATGACGCCTTGACTATAGAGGTCGCCGAACTCGTTGGTCTGCGCGTTCCAGCCATAGCCGAAATCGGCCGTCTCGCGCAGTTTGCCGACGATGATCGAGCCTTCCGCACCGGCGTTCTCGGCGATCTGGCGCACCGGCGCTTCGATGGCGCGACGCACGATCTCGACGCCGGTCTTCTGGTCGGGATTGTCGACGGCGACGTTGTCGAGCGCCTTCGCCGCCCTGAGCAGCGCTACGCCGCCGCCGGGCAGGATACCCTCCTCGACCGCCGCGCGTGTGGCGTGCATGGCATCGTCGACGCGATCCTTGCGCTCCTTGACCTCGACCTCGGTCAAGCCGCCGACGCGGATGACGGCGACACCGCCAGCGAGCTTGGCCAGCCGCTCCTGCAGCTTCTCGCGGTCGTAGTCGGAGGTGGTTTCCTCGATCTGGGCCTTGATCTGGCTGATGCGCGCCTGGATTTCATCCTTGCGGCCGGCACCGTCGACGATGGTGGTGTTCTCCTTCTCGATCAGCACCTTCTTGGCGCGGCCGAGCATCTCCAGCGTGACGTTCTCAAGCTTGATGCCGAGGTCTTCCGAGATCGCCGTGCCGCCGGTCAGGATGGCGATGTCTTCGAGCATGGCCTTGCGGCGGTCACCAAAGCCCGGCGCCTTGACGGCTGCAACCTTCAGGCCGCCGCGCAGCTTGTTGACGACAAGCGTCGCCAGCGCCTCGCCTTCGACGTCCTCGGCGATGATCAGTAGCGGCTTGCCGGATTGCACGGCGGCTTCGAGCACGGGAAGCATGGCCTGCAGGTTGGACAGCTTCTTCTCGTGGATCAGCACATAGGGTTCTTCGAGCTCGACGCGCATCTTATCCTGGTTGGTGATGAAATATGGCGAGAGATAGCCGCGGTCGAACTGCATGCCTTCGACCACTTCCAACTCGGTCTCGGCGGTCTTGGCTTCCTCGACAGTGATGACGCCCTCATTGCCGACCTTTTCCATCGCCTCTGCGAGGAAGCGGCCGATCTCGGCATCGCCATTGGCAGAGATGGCGCCGACCTGAGCGATTTCGTCGTTCCTGGTCACCTTGCGGGCATTGGCCTTCAGTTCGGCGATGATTGCTTCGACCGCCTTGTCGATGCCGCGCTTCAGGTCCATCGGGTTCATGCCGGCAGCAACCGCCTTGGCGCCTTCCTGGACGATCGACTGCGCCAGAATCGTCGCGGTCGTGGTGCCGTCGCCGGCGGTATCGCTGGTCTTCGAGGCGACCTCGCGCACCATCTGCGCGCCCATGTTCTCGAACTTGTCCTCAAGCTCGATCTCTTTCGCCACCGTCACGCCGTCCTTGGTGATGCGCGGCGCGCCGAACGATTTGTCCAAGACAACGTTGCGGCCCTTGGGACCGAGCGTCACCTTCACCGCATTGGCGAGGATGTCGACGCCGCGCAACATCTTCTCGCGCGCTTCGGTATGAAATTTCACATCTTTGGCAGCCATTGGAACACTCCTCGATAGGCAGCTTTTCGTTGACTGGAATGCTTGTTCAGGCCCCCTCAGGCAGCCTTCTTCATCTCGCCCGTGGCTTCGATCACACCCAGCACGTCGCCCTCTTTCATGATGAGCAGATCCTCGCCATTGAGTTTGATCTCGGTGCCGGACCATTTGCCGAACAGAATGCGGTCGCCGACCTTGACGTCGAGCGGCTGCAACTGGCCGCTGTCGTCGCGCGCGCCGGGGCCGGCGGCGATGACCTCGCCCTCCTGCGGCTTCTCCTTGGCGGTGTCGGGGATGATGATGCCGCCCGCGGTCTTTTCGTCGACCTCGATGCGGCGGACCAGGATGCGGTCATGCAATGGACGGAACGCCATGTCGTTCTCCTCTCGGGACAAACAGATTTTCGAACATCCTCCTGACCGGACCGGCAATATCGGCCCGGCACGGGGCGCGCGACCCCTTCATCAGGCATCGCGCGCATACGAACTAGTCGCGCTTTTTTCAGCTTTCAAGAGGATCATGCAAAAATTTTAGCACTCGACGCCTGAGAGTGCCAATACGCTGTAATTGTTCGCACATTCGCCGTTTCCGGCGCGATGACCCGGCCGGATTTCCAAATCTGTCCGTCTCCTGAGCCGCTTGCGGCGGCTGGAACCTATGTGGAAGGCGAGGCGTTTTGCAGACGGAGGTTCATTGGGAAAGGAAGGATTGCATGATCAGCAGGGACTTTCAGCTCCAGATGCAAGGGTTTGGCCTCACCACGGCGGAGATCCACTACCGCCTGCCCGATCATCGAAGCCTTCTGCAGCTCTACATCTGGCAGGAATACGATATTGCCCCCGATTTCCCGACGCTGAAGCATTTCCTCGATTTCTGGGAGCGCGAGATCGAAGGCCCGCTGCATTCGGTGCGCGTCGCCCATCATCACCTGATCCAGCCCTCCGCATGGCGGGCCGTAAACGGCATTATCACCGTCCACTGAGGAGCAAGCCGGTTATTCCTCCTCGTCGGGCCCTTGCAGCAGTTCGATCAGCGTCGCTACTCTTGCCGTCGGCAGCGGTCGGCCCTCGTTCACCAGCGCCTCGTCGGCGGCGATCCAGGCCAGGGCCTCGCGCAATTCCTGGACCGTCCCGTCCGTCGCCGCAATGTCGGCGATCACGGCTTCGTCGACCGGGCCCAGCACAGAAATGATCTCGTCGCGTGTCATGGTCAGCTCCATCTGCGAGTGCCGGGAACGGGCCCGGCAACACAAGAAATCTGGGTCTTGACCTGCTGCAGACAATAACCGGCCGGGGAAGTCAGCGTTGGCAATTGAAACCAAACAGGCAATCTCCTGCCGGACATCTCCCCACAAGTGGGGAGATTGGCAGCCTCGCCGAACCGACCGAAAAACCGGCCCGAAAAACCGGCAACGCGAGAGCCACCGGGTCTTGACTTGCGGCGGACAATAACCAGATCGATGGCACCGGTCGCCGAAATGGGGCCGGCGAAACCAGGGAGCGCCCGCTCTTTGGCGCTCCTCGTATCTATGTTGCTCGATGGAGGATGTAGCTATGAGAACCGCATTCGACTTTTCCCCGCTCTATCGGTCGAGCATCGGCTTCGACCGCGTCTTCAACCTGCTGGAAAATGCGCCGCAGGCTTTCGACGCCTGGCCGCCCTATGACATCGCGCGCAGCGGCGAGAACAACTACCGCGTCACCATCGCCGTAGCCGGGTTTTCCGAGGACGACCTCGAAATCACCCATGAACCCAACCTCCTGATTGTCTCCGGCCAGCACAAGGAGCCGGACAACGCGGAGTATCTGCATCATGGCCTCGCCGCACGGCCCTTTACCCGCCGTTTCGAGCTTGCCGATCACGTCAAGGTCGCAGGCGCCTCGCTCGACAACGGCCTGCTCAGCATCGATCTGGTACGTGAGGTGCCCGAGGAGATGAAGCCCCGGCGCATCGCCATCGCGACCGATGTCGCCTCGCCGAAGACCGGGCCAAAGGTCGCGCAGGTCGAAGCAAACAAGCAGGCTGCCTGAATGCACCAGTCGAGAAAGGAGACTATGCAATGGCTATTCGTGATCTCATTCCCTGCGGCCGGGAGAACAATCAGGCCCCCAGCCTGTTCCGCAACGGCGATCGCGATCCGTTCCTGACGCTGCATCGCGAAATGGACCGCCTGTTCGACGAGGCGTTCCGCGGCTTCGACACGCGGCTGCCGTCGCTCGGTGGCTTCTCCGCCGCCCGCGTCAGCTGGCCCAGTATCGACATCGCCGATGGCGAAAAGGAGATCCGCGTCACCGCCGAGATCCCCGGCATGGACGCGAAGGACGTCGAGCTGCTGCTCGATGACGGCGTGCTGACGCTGCGCGGCGAGAAGCGCGAAGAGACCGAGGACAAGGACAGGCAGTTCTCCGAACGCTTCTATGGCCGTTTCGAGCGGCGTATCCCGCTCGGCTACGAAGTCGACGAAGACAGAGTGAACGCCGCGTTCCGGAACGGCGTGCTCAGCGTGACGCTGCCCAAGACGGAGCGCGCCCAGGCCAAGGCCAAGCGCATCGCCATCGGCAAAACCTGACAGCTCGCAGGACGACGCCCCCTTCTGTCCGCCGGTTGCGGCTGACAGAAGGGGCAAATGTCGATGACCCGTTCTCCCGACGCTCCGGTTCCGCCTGACCAGGCGCAGCACGCCCTGCAGTGCCTGACGACCGAGCATTTCGTCCTGCAAAACGCTCGCGCCGCGACCATTCAGGAAGCGAACCAGAGAGCCGATCTGTTCCTGACCTCGGTCTCGAGCGCAACGATTGCCTTGTCCTTCGTCGCGCAGGTCACGGAGATGGGCAGGCCGTTCGTGTTGTTCAGCCTGATCTTGCTGCCTTGCCTGTTCTTCATCGGCCTGGTCACTTTCGTGCGCGCTGTGCAGGTTGCCATCGAGGACATGGTGCATGCCCGCGGCATGGCCCGGATCCGCCACTATTTCGTCGAGCTGGCGCCCGTGCTGCAAAAATACCTTGTCAATTCCACGCATGACGACCCCTCGGCGGTGCTGGTCGACAAGGGCCTGAGACCCTCGCCGCTGCAATATTTCATGACCACCGCGGGGATGGTGGGCACGATCAATGGCGCCATTGCCGGCGTCTTCACCGGCATCGTTGTAAAGTCTGCGTTTGGCGGGGGCATGACGCCCGGCGTGATTTGCGGGCTGCTGGTCTTCGCCGCATGCATTCTCATCCTGCGGCGTTACCATAGTCGCGCCTGGGCGGCGGCCGAACAAAGTTTGCCCGCCCTGTTCCCGGGCGACACGGCCAAAGCGAGGACATAGCCGTCCGGCAAGTTTGCGGAAAGTGATGGGCGCCGCCCTTGCGTCTTGCGCGCCAATTGACCATCCTCGCCAACATCACTTTGCACCGCGGCCGGGGGGTTCGCACATGCCGACGCTTTATGCGCTGAAACCGGCCTTCCAGGCCAGGTTGCGGCCGCTTGCCGACGGACTGGCCAGAGCCGGCGTCACCGCCAACCAGATCACGTTGCTGGCCGCTGCCCTCTCGCTCGCCACCGGCCTTGTGGTGGCAGCCCTTGCCGGCCACCGCGTGGTCTTTCTGCTGATGCCGCTCGTGCTGTTTACGCGAATGGCGCTGAATGCGATCGACGGTATGCTCGCGAGGGAACATGGCCAGGCCTCGAAGCTCGGCATGTATCTCAACGAGCTCTGCGATATTATCTCCGACCTCGCTTTGATCCTGGCCTTTGCCGTCATTTTTCCTGCTTGGGGCGTCGTTGCATTCGCGATCGCGGCTATGATCGCGGAATTCGCCGGCGTGCTCGGCATCGCCGCAGGAACCGGGCGCAACTATGCCGGGCCGTTCGGCAAAAGCGACCGGGCGCTGGCGCTCGGCATCCTCGCCGTGCTTATCGCGTCCGGCCTGTGGGTCCCGGCGCTCACGCCGCTCGTGTTTCCGGCCATGGCTACACTCTCGCTGGCGACCGCCATCAACCGGATACGCAGCGGCCTTAACGGGAGCGGCAGCTGAATTCCGGTCTCGCCAGGGAGAACAACATGCTTCACCAACAGACGGTTGCCGCAGTGGCTTCAGCCAATATCGAGCGGGTGGCGCAGGAGCGCAGCTTCAAGAGCCATGACGGCACCGAGATCTTCTACTGCTATTGGCCGGCGCTGTCGGAAAACCGCAAGGGCGCCATCCTGCTGTTCCACCGCGGCCACGAGCATGGCGGCCGCATGGCGCATCTGGTCGACGAGTTCGAGATGCCCGACCACGCCTTCTATGCCTGGGATGCGCGCGGCAATGGCCGCTCCGCCGGCGAACGCGGCTATGCGCCGTCGTTTGCGGCGCTGGTGCGCGACATCGATTGTTTCGTGCGCGAGATTGGCAGCGACGGCTTTGCCCGGCGCGACATCGCGCTGATCGCGCAATCCTTCGGCGCCGTGCTTGCCGCCGCCTGGGTGCACGATTACGCGCCCGACATTCGCGCCCTGGTGCTGGCCTCGCCGGCCTTCTCGGTCAAGCTCTACGTGCCCTTCGCCAAGCAAGGCATTGCGTTGTGGCAGAAGCTGAAGGGCCGCTTCTTCGTCAATTCCTACGTCAAGGCGAAATTCCTGACGCATGACCCCGAGCGCATCGCCTCCTTCGACGCCGACCCGCTGATCACCCGGCCGATCGCCTCCAACATCCTGGTCGAGCTCTACGATCATGCCGCGCGCATCGTCGCCGACGCCCGCGCCATCACCGTGCCGACACAGCTTCTGATCTCCGGCAGCGACTGGGTGGTGCGGCATGGACCGCAGCACGAATTCTTCGTCAATCTGGCGAGTCCGGCCAAGGAGCGGCACGTGCTGCCCGGCTTCTTCCACGACACGCTGGGCGAGCGCGACCGCCACAAGGCACTCGACCTGATCAGGCCCTTCCTCGAAAGCCAGTTCGCGGCACCGGAAGAGCCGGTCGACCTGACCGAGGCCGACCGTGCCGGCTACACACGCGACGAGGCCGACCGGCTGGCCTCTCCGCTGCCGCTGCTGTCGCTAAGGGGCCTCTACTGGGCAATCAGCCGCGCCTCGATCCGCATGGGCGCCTGGCTGTCATCCGGCATGAAGACGGGGATTGCCACCGGCTTCGATTCCGGCTCGACGCTCGACTATGTCTATGAGAACGAGGCGCGCGGCATCAGCCCCATTGGCCGCATGATCGACCGCACCTTTCTCGATGCCATCGGCTGGCGCGGCATCCGCCAGCGCAAGCTGCATCTGGAGGAGCTGATCGGCAGCGCCGTTGAGACGCTGAAGGCCGCCGGCCGGCCGGTCCATATCGTCGATATCGCCGCCGGCCATGGCCGCTACGTGCTCGATGCCGTGCAGAAATGCGCCGCGCCGCCGGCAAGCGTACGGCTGCAGGATTTCTCCGAGCTCAACGTCTCGCTCGGCCGCAAGCTGATCGCCGAGCGCAAGCTGCCGGCGACCGTCTCGTTCCATCAAGGTGACGCCTTCGACGCCACGATGCTGGCCGGGCTCGACCCGGCGCCGGATCTCGCCATCGTCTCGGGGGTCTACGAATTGTTTTCCGACAATGCCATGATCGCCCGCTCGCTCGGTGGACTGGCCAGCGCCATGCAGCCCGGAAGCCTGCTCGTCTACACCAACCAGCCTTGGCATCCGCAACTCGAGATGATCGCGCGCAGCCTGACCTCGCACCGCGGCGGCCAGGCCTGGGTGATGCGCCGCCGCACGCAGACCGAGATAGACCAGTTGGTGGCGGCCGCCGGCTTCGAGAAGCTCGACCAGCGCATCGACCAGTGGGGCATCTTCACCGTTTCGGTCGCGCGGCGCGTCTGAGCATGGACTTGCCTGCCTCTGCCTTACCTCGCGATGCCCCTGCCCTTCCGGCCTTGCCGCGCGAGCCGTATCCCGGGATAGTCCTGCGCGCCGCATTGTGGCTGTCATTTCTGGCGCCGTTCTTCTACGCCACCTACGGCTTCGCCAATTGGCTGGCGTCGCGGCGCGACGATATCGGCAGCATCGTGTTCGGCTGGGAGCATGGCATCCCGTTCCTTGCCTGGACGATCGTGCCCTACTGGTCGATCAACCTGTTCTATGGCTTGTCGTTGCTGTTGAACAATTCGAAGAGCGGCGTCGACCGCCTTGCCGGCCGCTATCTGACGGCACAGATCGTCGCCGTCGCCTGCTTCATCCTGTTCCCGCTGACTGCGACGTTCGTGCGCCCGCAGACGAGCGGCCTGCCCGGCTTCATGTTCGCCGTGCTCGGCGGCTTCGACAAACCCTTCAACCAGGCGCCGTCGCTGCATATCGCGCTGCTGGTCATCATCTGGGACCATTGGCGTCACAGATTGACCGGCATCGCCGGCGTCGCCTGGCATGCCTGGTGTTTCCTGATCGGCGCCTCGGTGCTGACAACGTGGCAGCACCATTTCATCGACATACCGACCGGCGCGCTGCTCGGCCTTTTCGCGCTGTGGCTGTTTCCGCGCGACGGCGAGCTGCCGTTCGCCGGCTTCCGCCTGACCGGCGACCCGAAGGCGCGGCGGCTGGCGCTGTTCTATGCGCTCGGCGCAACCCTTGCGCTGGCCGGCGCCGCTGCCGGGGCATTGGTCTCGGCGCTATGGCTCATCCTGTTGTGGCCGGCACTGGCGCTGGCCATAGTCGCTTTCGCCTATGCCGGCGCCGGCGCCACGGTGTTCCAGAAAACAGCCGATGGCCGCGTGTCGCTGGCCAGCCGTCTTCTGCTGTGGGCCTACCGGGTTGCCGCCAAGGTCAATGTGTGGGCATGGACGCGAAAGCTTCCGGCGCAGATCGTCATTGCCGACGGTGTTTCCCTTGGTCGTTTTCCGACCGCCGCCGAGGCCGACGCCTTCGGCACGGTGATCGACCTTGCCGGCGAATTGGAAAGGCCGCGTGGCGCCTCGATCCGCTGGTTGAGCCTGCCCATGGTCGACCTTTTGCCGCCGTCTCGCGAGGCGCGTGCGCAAGCGGTGGCGGCGATCGACACGGCGCGGGGCCAGGGCACGGTGCTGGTCTGCTGCGCGCTCGGCTTCCAGCGCAGCGCCGCCGTCGTCGCCGAATGGCTGGTCGCCAGCGGCCGGGCCGCCACGCCGGATCAGGCGCGAGGCCAGCTCGCCGCCGCGGGCCGGCCTGTGCATCTTGGCATGGACGCGGCGACATGACCGCCTATCGTGACAAGGCCGAGACGTTCGCCGCCGGACTGATGGTGCAGGTGGCGTGGCCGCTGCTGTTGATTGCTGCTGCCTTGCTGGCGGCGCCGGTCATCGGCCTGGCGGCTGCGCCGCAAACATCGTCGCTGTCCGCGGCGGCCTGGCTGATCGCCGCCGCGGGTGCCATAGCCACAATTATTCTCTCGGCCCTGCTTTTATTCGACGCGCTGCTGTTCCGGCTGATGGCCAGCCACGCCAGCGAAGCAGGCGGCGGTGCGGCGATCGACGACGTGCTGGCGCGCATGCGGCTGAAACCCACGGCGGCCGGTGGCCGCTCGCTCGACCAGCGGATGGCCGGCACGCGCCGTCTGCTCGCCAAGCAGCGTATCGCGTTTGGCCTGTTCGCGGCGGCCTCGGTCGTCGCGGCATTCTTTTGAGCCCGTCCATGACAAAGCTTCGCGTCAGCACCTACACCTTGCTGCAGACGGTGACCTCGGTCGGCCTGTCGGCACTGGCCTGGGTGGTCACCGGAGTGCGGCCGATCTGGAACGGCAGCCAGCCATCGGACCGGCAGCGCATCTACTTCGCCAACCATGCCAGCCACGGCGATTTCATCCTGCTGTCGGCCTGCCTTAGCGAGAAGGAGCGCGCCCGTACCCATGCGGTGGCGGCCGCCGATTATTGGAGCAAGACGCGGCTGCGCCGTTTCATTGCCGAGGACATGCTGTCTTCCGTGCTGATCCACCGGCAGTGGACGGATGAAACGCAGCACCCGATCTCGATCATGCTGTCGGTGCTCGACCAGGGCCATTCGCTGATCCTGTTTCCCGAAGGCACGCGCAACATGACCGACGAACCGCTCCTGCCGTTCCGCTCCGGCCTCTACAATCTTTCGATGGCGCGGCCCGATGTCGAACTCATCCCGTGCTGGATCGAGAACATGTCGCGGGTGCTGCCCAAGGGGCAATTCGTGCCGGTGCCGCTGCTTTGCCGTGTCGTCTTCGGCGCGCCGATCGCCATTCAACCGGGTGAGGAACGCCGCGCCTTTCTCGACCGCGCCCGCGAAACGCTGCTGGCGCTCAACCCCCGGCCGCAGCGAGACGATTGAGGACCAAGGCAAGATGCTGCCGATGATGCACGAAACCCTCATTCTGATTGTCGGCCTGCTGGCGGTGCTGATCAGTGCCAGCGTCGTCGCCGGTGTCTTGTCATGGCGCGCGCCAAAGCCGTTGTCGCCGACGCTGGTCAACCTCACCCAGCGCATCAATGCCTGGTGGGTGATGGTGGTGGCGATCACCGTTGCCTTCTTCTTCGGCCGCCCCGGCATGACCATCCTGTTCGCGCTGATTTCGTTCGCCGCGTTGCGCGAATTCGTGACGCTGACGCACAGCCGCCGCAGCGACCACTGGGTGCTGCTCGGCATGTTCGGCATCGTCATCCCGTTCCAGTACTGGTTGGTGTGGACCGCCTGGTACGGCCTGTTCACCATCTTCATCCCGGTCTACTGCTTCCTGCTGATGCCGGCGATCACCGCGCTGCACGGCGACACCGAACGCTTTCTCGAGCGCGTCTCGGCGCAGCAATGGGCGGTCATGATTTCGGTCTACTGCGTCAGCCACGTGCCGGCGCTGCTGACGCTCGAGGTGCCAGGCTTCGAAGGCCGCAACCTGTTGCTGATCGCTTTCCTGATCATCACCGTGCAAGGCAGCGACGTGCTGCAATATATTTTCGGCAAGCTGTTCGGCCGGCATCTCCTGGCGCCGACGGTCTCGCCGTCGAAGACTTGGGAGGGGCTGGTCGGCGGGCTGGCGGCATCGAGCCTGCTCGGCGCGCTGCTGTCGTTCCTGACGCCGTTCTCGCCGCTGCAGGCAGCCGGCGTCGCCTTCATCGCCTGCCTGATGGGCTTCCTTGGCGGGCTGGTCGCCTCCGCCATCAAGCGCGATCAAGGCGTCAAGGACTGGGGCCATCTGATCGAAGGCCATGGCGGCATGATGGACCGTGCCGACAGCCTGGTCTTCGCCGCCCCGGTCTTCTTCCATACGGTGCGCTATTTCTGGACTGTATAAAGGTTGGCCCCGTTTGCCGCGGCGGACGGTTCAGCGCGACCTTGCGAAGATAACCTGATCCGTTTCGTTATTACCACTTTCGCGAAAGCGGTAATAACCCGACCTGCCGCAGTCTTCGCCGCGCTCATTTTGCCGCGGCGAGCGGCTCTTTCTTGCGCGCCGGCGTCAGGCGGCGCATGCGGCGTTTGGCGGTGGTCTTCAGCGCCACCGGCGGAGCGCTGGACAACGCACCGAGCACCGCGCCTACCATGCCATGTGCGACGAAATCGGCGTTGATCTCGTTGGCCAATCTGGCATCTGCCTCCTGGTTGTCGCTGTCGGCTCCCGACCACAAGACGATGCCCACTCGCAACCTTGGTTTGGCGCGTTTCAGCCGACGGACCAGGAACCGCCCGTGCTTGACGGAATCCCGGTTCAAAAATCCGACGACGACAGTATCGACGGCGTCGAGCTCAAGGCGGCGAATGCTCCCCGGTTCCATCTCGGCGAAGCTCGCTCTCAACACCGTAGCGCCCTGGACTTCGAGCACCTGCGCCAGCATGGCGGCAGCCGCGTCGTCGAGTTCGCCGCGCCCTCCGGCGCACAGCACCGACATGCCCGTGCCATCCGGCAGTTCGGTGTCTTCCTCGCCCTGAACCTCCCCCTGAACGTGCTTGTCCTCGCGTGAGCCGTGGTCCTCGGCCGCGGCCGTGTCGTCCGCTTCCGCCTCCTCCTGCGCGCTGTCGTCGAGGTTCGCCACCATCGTCAGCGCGCTGCCCGCGACCTGCTGTCTTTGCTCATCGCTCAACACACCACGCACCCGGTCCTGCTCGCCGAGCAGAAGTGCGGGAATCGCGACCTTGTCGTAGAACTCGACCAGATATTCTTCCTCCAGCATCTCCTCGGCATGGTCCGTCGCTTCCTCGGGATCGCCGGCCAGCAGCCGCTGGTAAAGCCGGGCGTGCGGTTCGAGCACGGGTTCGTTGCCGAACAGAACGTCGAGGAATTCGAACTGCGGCACATGGCGGCCGAGCACGACGAGGCAGACCGTGAGCGGCGTCGACAGAACCAGGCCCAATGGCCCCCAAAGCCAGGTCCAGAAGATCGCCGCAACGATGATGGCCAATGGCGACAGCCCGGTGCGCGAGCCGTAGAGCCAAGGTTCGATCACGTTGCCGGTGATCAGTTCCACCACGACGAAAAGCCCTGCAGTCCAGAGCACGAGCGACCAGCCGGGCGCCACGGCCAGCGCCAGGAACAGAGGCAACAGCGTCGCTATGACCGGGCCGATATAGGGAACGAAGCGCAGCGCCAGCGCCAGCAAGCCCCACAGCAATGGATTGGGTATGCCCAGCAGCCAAAGTCCGATTGCAATTGGGACGGCATAGACGATGTTCACGACCAGTTGCATGAGCAGATAGCGGCCGACGCGCTTGCCGGCATCCTGCAGCGCCTCGGTGGTTCGATGCAGATCGCCATAGCCGACGAGGCGTATGAAGCGATCGCGCAGGTCCTCCCGCTCGAGCAGCATGAATATGACGACCACGACGATCAGTCCGGCCGATGCCAGCGGGCTCAGCAGCGGGCCGATCAGATTCTGGAGAACCTCGAGCGGTCGTTCGCGCGCGACGATTTCGACCGGGATCGGTTCCCGCGGAGGCTGATCGGCGGCGGGTTGTGCGGGCTCGGGTCTGTCGAGCTCCTGGCCGACGCGTTCGATCACCCGGCTCAATCTGGAAACGATGCCGCCGCCGACGCCGGTTTCCTTGAGCGACCGGACCTTGGTCAGGATATTCGCCTGGTAAAGCGGAATGTTCCGCGCCAGTTCACTGACCTGCGTGGCGACGATGAAGGAGAACAGAGCCAGCACCGTGAATGCGCCGAGCACACTGGCGATCACGGCAGGAAGACGCGGAATGCCGGCTCGCTTGAGTGCCGACACCATGGGCACGAGCGCAAAGGTAAGCAGCAGCGCGATTGCGATCGGCAGAAAGACCTCGCGCCCGAAATAGAGCGCCGCGACGGCCGTCACGACCGACGCTACGCTGGGCAACGATGTGCGCGGAAGCGCCCTGGCCGCGGAAACAATGCCCGCCCGCCGGGGCTCCGACAGGTGCGCGTCGTTTCGACGATTTGCCGCCACTTGATACCTCCGCCCCGCCGTCGCCATGATCGGGCATATTGAGCCGGCGTGCAACTTCGCAGCGTCTCACCCAGCTGGACGCCGATTGCCCTGGTCGGCAGCGCGGCAAATTCAGTCATGGTAGAATTTTTTGCATTAATGACGTCACGGGCAATCCTGTTCCATGTCTGCGCCAGAACGTGGAACTTTTGGGTCAAAACACCGTTCCTTCGTAGATCGCTGATGGACAACCTCAAAGCAGCAGCTCAGGAGGAATGATCATGAACATCAAGACGCTTTGCATGGGCGCGATGGCGCTTTCGATGATGACCGGCGCAGCGCTTGCCGCCGGTGCCACTGGCACTTCGGCGCTCGACGATCCGCAGAAAATGAACCCCTTCTTCACCGACGCCGGCATGAAGACCATGAAGTCGGAAGCCGAATTCAAGGCGGCATGGATGGCCATGTCCACGAGCGACCGAGCCATGATGTTGAAGGAATGCAGCGACGCAGGCATTGCCACGATGCATGCCGACTTCTGCAAGATGGCCAACCAGCTCGGTGGCGCCAACAAGTGATCGTTGCCAATTGAAATAACGCACCAAGCGAAAGGGCGGGCAGGTCTGTCACTGCGACCTTCCTGTCCGCACGGGCGGGCGCTCATCTATTTGAACTCGTGCCGGAATATCCGCGTAAAAGGCCACGACTTCGATTGCCGTGGCGCCATTGGCATGGCTTGGCCGGAGCGCATGTCGCGAAGCGGCAATGCCACTACCGCCCAGGGGGTCCCAGTCTGCTCACAATCCGGGTTTTCCGGTCGGCCGTCCGCCTGGCATTAGCGGTCGGCACGCTTGGTTACCGGCACGCTGCCCCCGGCACGCTTGACCTCGCCGCCAACCGTGGGATAGGCCGGGTAATGAGCCAACCACCTCCGCACCGGAGTCCCACGAAAGACCTGCCATGACCGACGCGATCATAAGAGACAGCAATGGCACGGCGCTGCACGAGGGCGACTCCGTGACCCTGATCAAGGATCTCAAGGTCAAAGGCACGTCGGAGACGATCAAGCGCGGCACGCTGGTGAAGAATATTCGCCTCACCGGCAATCCCGGCGAGATCGAATGCAGCACCAGGCAGGTGAAGGGCCTGGTGCTGAAGACCGAGTTTTTGAAAAAGGCGTGATCGCCTCGGCACCCTTCGCTTCGCTTCCATATCAGTCGCTCTCGAATCGCTCATGTGAGTGAATCGCCCACGCGAGGAACTGGAGGAGCCGCGCCCTCCCCCTATGTTGCACTGCGTTAGATTTGTTGCATTGCAATATCGTCGCATCGGGTCGAGCCTCTGCGAGGTGGGCATTCCTTGCATGAGGTGATTGTGTCGGCATCATTTCGGCCTGACATCGAAGGGCTGCGCGCGCTGGCGGTGGCGGGTGTCATCGCCTTCCATTTTGGTCTGTCCGGCCTGCCCGGCGGCTTTGCCGGCGTCGACATCTTCTTCGTCATCTCCGGCTATCTGATCACCCGTCACCTGGTTACGGAAATCACCGAGACCGGGCGGCTGAACCTCTGGCGCTTCTACGCCCGGCGCGCCCGGCGCCTGTTGCCGGCGGCACTGTTCGTCATCCTCGCCACGCTGTTCACGGGTTACTTCATCCTGTCGCCGGAGGAACAGGCGCTTTATTCGAAAGGCGCCATGTTCGCCTCCGCCTACATGATCAACCTTTGGCTGATCCGCTGGTCGTTCGACTATTTCGCCGCCGACGCCACCAACAACCCGTTCATCCACTTCTGGTCGCTCTCGGTCGAGGAACAGTTCTATTTGGCATGGCCGGCGCTGCTTCTCGCCGCCGCTTGGCTGCGTCCCGGCAAGCGCGCCGCTATAATCGTCATCGGCGTCGCCGGCGCGGCCTCCTTCGCCGCCTGCGCCTGGCTGACGGAAGTGTCGCAGCCCTGGGCGTTCTATTTCTCGCCGCTCAGGGCCTGGGAATTCGCCGCCGGCGGCCTCGCGACCATGGCGCCGGCAAAGATCTGGCGCGACCGGCCGCTGCTGGCCACGCTCCAGGCATGCCTCGGTCTGGCACTGATCGCCTGGGCCTATCTGATGCTGGACGAAGACTCGCCGTTTCCCGGGGTGAATGCGCTGGCGCCTGTTGCCGGCACCGTGCTGCTGCTGCTCAGCGGCAGCGGCGGCCGCAATCTGCCGAGCGCCGTGCTGGCGCTGCCGCCCATGCAATGGTTGGGCCGGCTGTCCTATTCGCTCTATCTCTGGCACTGGCCGGTCATCGTCTATGCGGCGATGGTGGTTCCCAGCCTGTCCATCCTGGACCGCCTTGCCTGCGCGGCGCTGACGCTGCTTCTATCGATGTTCACCTATCATTTCATCGAGAACCCGATCCGCCGCAACGGCTGGCTGATGGCCGGAGCAGCGCGGGCGCTGGTGCCCGCCGTCGCGCTGACCGGCGCCGGCGTGGTCGCGGCCTATGGCAATGCGCGCTTTGCCGAGCACAATCTCAGCCCCGAACAGCACGTCATCGCCGACAGCGCCGCCCAGCTCTCCACCGTGCGCGCGACCAATGGCGGCTGCGTGCTCGATTTCGAGACCGTCAAGCCGAAGCCCTGCATGTTCGGCCGCAAGGATGCCCAGCGCTCGGTCGTGCTGTTCGGCGACTCGCATGCCGACCATTGGTCGACGCCGCTGATCAAGGCGGCCGAGAAGAACAATTTTCGCGTCGTCACCTTTCTCAAATCCTCCTGCCGGGCTTCGCGGGTGACGACCTGGAACTGGCGGCTGAAGCGCGACTACACCGAATGCGATCAATGGCGCGAGCAGTCGGTCAAGGACATCATCGCGCTCCACCCGCAACTGGTGGTGATCTCGGAGTTCTCGATCGGAAATGTGATGAAAGAATCGCCCGAGGAGTTGAAGCACGCCGATTGGCAAGCGCAGTGGCGGACCGGCCTCAGCTGGACGCTTCAAGCCTTCAGCCAGGCCGGCATCAAGGTCGCGGTCATCAGGGACGTTCCCTACAATGCAAGCTACGCCGACAAATGCGTGGCGCGGGCGCTGTGGCGGGGCCAGACGCCCGCGACATGCGACACGCCGAGGATCATGGCGGCAAACGACGACATCGCCACCATCGAGCGCGATATCGTGCGCTCGACACCGAACGCTGCTTACATCGACATGACCGACCGCTTTTGCGACCAGACCACCTGCCATGTCTTCATCGACGGCAAACTAGCCTTCCGCGACCGCCACCACTTGGCGACGCCCTTCGCCGAAACGCTGGAACCGGCAGTGGAGCGGGCGCTGTTTTCGGATGTGATGGCGGCGGACGTAAAGTAACGGTTCCGGATCTTGTCGGATCACGACCCAGCCCTCGGCAAGCAACCATGCGGGGGTCAGCTAAGGATAAGACCCGCCAGGAAAACCGTAAGGATAAGCGACAGCGGAACTGCAAGAAGGCAGCACAGCTCGAAAGCTCGCCAAGAAGTCATTGGGCGCTTTTCCATGTTGGCCTCCTCCCTCAACGGCCAGACCGAGACGGCAGTTCCGCTTAGATAGTGCTCACCCCCACCACTCATCATGCAATTGGCGCAACTCGTTCCGCTTCCTGGTCATCCATCGTGCACGCGCCAGATGTGTCGCCCACGCCCGGAAAGCCCTCTCCGGCTCCTGCTCCGGATCAATGTGCAGAACGATGCGGGCGACCTCACGCCAATCGGTCCCTTCAGCCGACGCGTCGAGCAGCCGGATATAAGTAAGCATGCGATCTTCGTCATAACCGGTCGGCACTGAAGACGTCGGCGCTGCGTTCGCGATATGAGAGTTTGGCGGCTTTGGCATTGCGACCTACCAGCAATGGCGCACCGTAGCAGCCTATAAAGAAGCCCGCGCCCTTTGATCGGAGGATGCGCCGATCGAGATTCGCCTCGACGGTCGGCAAATGGCGGCCTCAGGCGGAGTTCACCGCCCAGCTGGGCTCACGCCTCACCACGTCGTGATCGGGTCGAGGCAATCTATCTATTTTAGTGGAACCTAATTTAGTCGACGCAATTATGCGTGCGTGAGAAAGCGTGAAATCCAGACCGTCACTGAAAGCCGGCTATCGCGAGATCAGTTGGCCGATGATCCAGTGATTGCAGTCGATTTGACGGAACGGATATTACAGGCGGCCGACAACGACAGGATTGTCTGCCTCGTTGTGGCAACGGAGCAACTGGAAACCGACCGCATCGAGAAAGCGGAGCCTAAGGAGACCAGGATTGCCACAAGCTTCGTCCGGGACTTTGAGGTAATGCTGCTTGTTCTTTATGCGGCCTACGCCCTCGCTGTGCTGGGTGCGACCGCGTTCGTTTTGCTGGAATTGGGCCATGTTCTGTAGGCAGACGTCGGCAAAAGACGGGACTGACGCGCGATTGCCGCTGTTTGATGAGAGGAGCGGCCACGCTGCGTCGACGATCCGACCCCGGCGCAGCCAGCGGCGTTTTCGCGCCAGCAGGCGCTAAACTTCGGGCCCGTCCGTTCCTTACATCTTGCCAATCTATGGAACGAGGCTGCCCCTCGGGGGTTTTTCTATTAGAGGGACGTTAAAGAAGGAGGTAGCTATGAAGAAGCTCCTGCTTGCCTCGGTGATCGCCATCGCCTCGGCGGCTTCCGTGATCGGCCCGGCGAATGCCGGCGGCAGCGTCACGATCGGCATCGGCAACGGCTATGACGACGACTATTATTATCGCCACCATCGATATTCCGATTACGACGATGAGTACGTCCCCCGTTACCGCTATGATGTCTACGACGAGGACTACAGGCCGCGCTACCGGTACCACCACCGGCGCTGCCACACCGAAGTCATCAAGCACTGGCGTCATCACCACCGGATTATCGAAAGAATCCGTGTCTGCCGTCGTTGACGGATCGATCCGGCCGGTATTGCCGGCCGGATCGGCGGGGCTTCTCACCTCGGCTTGCGCATCAGCATCATGCCGTAATGCACGGCCAATATGTCGAGCCCGATCTTGAGTAGTTTCACCACCACGTCGCGCGGCTCGCCGGCCTGTTCGGCCAGGCTCTTGACCGTTGCGTCGGCACAGCAGACCTTTTGCACGATGCCGGCGATCTCCCAATGGACAAGCGCCCTGGTTGCCTCGGCATGGTCGCGGCCGGCGGACAGGATGTGTTCGGCGACGCCGCTGCCGGTACGGCCGCCGTCGACGCGCTCGGCCCAAGCCATCGGCTTGGCGGTTGCCTCGGACGAGTTGCGGAAATCCTGGCGGTAGCGCGTACCCGCCTCGCGCTGCTGGCGCGACAGCGAGGTGAGGCCGCTCAGCGGGTCGACGTTGCGCACCCGCACGATGCCGCCGGTCGCTGTGTGGCCGTCATTGGAGACCTCATAGAGGCGCGCTCCCTCCTGCGTCCCCTTCGCCAGCCGCTTGCGGCCGAACCGGTCGTCCTTCAGTGCGAAATCATGGCCGATCTCCTTGCGGATGCGCACCTGCTCGGCCTCGCCTTTCGGCAATCGCGGTGGCCTGGCTGTGGCCTTTTGGGCGGTTTTGGTGCTCATCGGCTCGGTCCTCCTAGGTTTTGGTCGTCGGGCTCTGGCGAACTTCCAGCCTCATTGCAGCGGGCTCAAATCGCTTCGGCCGGCAGCGTGCGCAGGAAGCGCGCAGCGTGATAGGCGCAGTAGCTTTTCGAAGGCTTTGTGCGCAGCCCGCAGCACAGCATGTCCAAACCGGGGCGGCTGCCGGGGGCGTCGTTTTCCGCATCCTCCTGCGGCGTCGTGTCGAGCGGCGCGCGGCAGCGCTCGAACAGGCAATCGATGAAGCGCATGGCAACGAAATGCGGCTGGCGACCGCCGGCGGCGATCGGGCGCGGCGCCGGCATTTCGAGCGGCGCGCCATCTGACCCGGTGATCCGAGTCGGACCCGGCTGCCAGGCCGGCGGCGCCAGCCTGGCCGACAGCCTTGCCGGGCGGCAGCGTGGCTCGGCCTTCGGAGCCGACTCCGCTTGATCAGCAGTGCTTGATGGCTCAGGCGCCGAATTTCCGAGCCGGCCGCCAGAGCGTCCGCCACACCAGCCTTTGGATCTGGCAAGGCCGATGGCGCGCAGACGGGCGGTGCGGTGGACGATGCCGATGATGGCCGCGCGCGAGGCCGGGCGGCCGCGCAGCGCGGTCAACCGGGTGGCGATCTTCGCGGCCGACAGCCCGCTCATCAGCCAGTTCTCTATTTGTTCCAGTTCCGAGGCGGAATAGCGGGCGCCCATGATGTTTCATTTCCTGCAAAAATGGTTGTGTGCGGCGCCGGCTTCGCCGGCCTCAGGCTCGAAAGCCGGTCAGCCTTCGCGTGGTCTGCTGCGATCGAGCTTCATCTCGGCCGCCTGCCTTGTTGCGCCGGACACTGCCTTGTCCGTCCGCTCGTCGAAGGCGATGACCGTGCCGTCTTCGGTGCGGATGCAGGAAACCGCGGCTTCCGCATTGCCGGCCGGCAGGTAATTCGTGGCCGGAGCCGCGAGGGGAACGGCTCCGGCCGTTCCGGCCGCTTGCGCTGCCGGATCCGAGGCGCGAGCCTCGGGCATCGTCCCGGCCGGGGAGGAGGACAGCCGCGACGAAGGGGAAAGGGTTGGCACATGACTACCTCGGCCGCCGCCTTGGCGCTGAAGGGCGGATTCGAGGACCGAAAGCTGGCGGAGCGACTTGTGCATGACCACATAAGAGCATAACTCAAACCATAATGCAAGCGATTCTTGCATAGACGAAACCGAATCTTGTGCCTCAGATGGAGCCATGGTGAAAACTGCACTGTCGATCAAGGTCGGGGCGGCGATCCGCCGGGCGCGCAAGCAGCGCGGCCTGGTGATGCGCCACATTGCCGAGCACAACGACACCGATGTCGCTGCCGTCGGCAATTGGGAAACCGGGCGCAACCTGCCCAAGACCGAGAACCTTTTGAAGACCGCCGCGTTCCTGCGCGTCGACCCGGTGGCGCTCGGCAAGGGCGAGGTCGTCTTCCTCGAAGATGCCGGGCCGGTTGCCGATGCCGAGATCGTCACCGATTCCGGCCCCCTGCCCGCCGGGCCGATGGACATCCAGCTTCTCGGCACCGCCGTCGGCGGCGACGATGGCGACTTCACCTTCAACGGCCAGCCGGCCGGCTATGTCCAGCGGCCGCCGGGGATCCGGCATCTGCGCAACGTGTTTGCGCTGCACGTGCTGAGCGATTCGATGGTGCCGCGCTACGAGCCCGGCGAGATGATCTATTGCGGCGGCCGCGAAGCGTTGCCCGGCGACCATGTGGTGATCGAGACGCTGCCCGAGGAGAACGAGCAAAACGGCAAGGCTTTCATCAAGAAGCTGGTCAAGCGCACCGCCGCCGAGCTGATCGTCGAACAGTACAACCCGCCCAAGACGCTGTCCTTCAACCGCTACGCCATCAAGAACGTCTTCCGCGTCATCCCGCTCAAGGAATTGCTGGGGTATTGAGGGCTTGTTGCCTTCTCCCCTTGTGGGAGAAGGTGGATCGGCGCACAGCGCCGAGCCGGATGAGGGGTGCTGGAAGGAACGCGGCGGAGGAAATGTAGAAGCGATTTTTATGCACTTACGCCATCAAGGTAGCGATCCGTCCAACACCCCTCATCCGACCGAGCTTCGCTCGGCCACCTTCTCCCACAAGGGGAGAAGGGAAGAGCAGCACGCCCGCCCCCTCAAGCCCGCCTCGACTGCAGCTCTCGACCGTTGAGCAGGCGCGCCTCGGCGCGGGTCCGTTGCCGGTCGTCGATGAAGGCGGCCTGGATCGAGACGGCGGCGCCCGGCAGGCCGTCGGCCCGACAGGCCTTGCAGATCAGGCGCCCCGAAAGTGCGGCCAGCGGTGTCTCCGGCCTCACCCCATGCCGCTTGAGCTCGGCCGGTTTCCACCACCTGTTGCGGCCGCAATCGATGCACTCGACGGCAATCGAGACAACATCCGCGATCGTCGCTTCCCTGCCCGCTAATGCCATAGCCATCCCCATCATTGTTCCTGCTTTGTTCACATCATTATCGGTTTTCGGGGCGGAGTCGAGTCGGTTCCGCTTGCACCAACGTGAAAGTTTCACTTGTTCAGATACTTGAGTTATGCTTCTATCTCGTGCAGGCTGGAATCGGCGCGAGCAACAGAACCGCGGCCGCTCCGTCGGCCGGCAAGCAAGGGAGTGACGATGGACCTCGCCCAGTTCGCCCAGGCCTGCGGTTATGCCGGCGACAGCCCGGCCATGCTTGCTGCCTTCGCAGCCATCCGCCAGGACGGCATCCGCACGGCGCGCCAGGGCCATCGCCAGCGCAAGGCGGCGATCGACCGGATGAAGCCGAGCCGCGCTTTGTTCCTGGCGGCGATCCGCCCGGCGCAGTCGGCCGAGGAAGCGATCGAGGACGCTGCCCGCTTCGTGTCGATGTTCCGCAACATGCCGCACTGGCGACAGGAAAGGCGCGCCGCCGACCTCACCCGCGCCAGGCAGCAGCGCCTGTTCGCCCGCTTCTTCCGCCGCTACGGCCACCGCCTCTGGGCGCTCGAGGCCACCTGAAGGCGCGCGGGCCTCCCTTGCAAGTCAAAACGGATATTGCGATCGCTGACACCGCGCCGTATGTCTCCGCGCGATGAGCGAGATCGAATTCCGTCGCGCGCAGGCGCCCGACCTGCCGGCGATCGTTGCAATGCTTGCCGACGATGTGCTCGGCGCAGACCGGGAAGACCCGTCCACGCCGCTTGCGCCATCCTATCTCGATGCCTTTAGCGCAATCGATACCGATCCCAACCAGTTGCTGGCCGTCGCCGTCAACGCCGGGCAAGTGGTCGGAACGCTGCAGCTCAGCTTCCTTCCAGGCATTTCGAGAAAAGGCGCCTGGCGCGGCCAGATCGAAGGCGTTCGCGTCGCCTGGCAATGGCGCTCTCGCGGCGTCGGCAAGTTGATGATCGAATGGGCGATTGAAACATGCCGTTCGCGCAATTGCAGCTTCGTCCAGCTCACCACGGACAAAGGTCGATGGGAGGCGCACGCTTTTTACGAGCGCCTCGGCTTCACCGCCAGTCATCTCGGCTACAAGATGGCGCTGTAGATCAGCATTTCATCGCATTCAGCGCCGACCGCTCATCTTCGCTATCCACTCTGGATGGAGCATTGACAAGCCGGCCGTTCGCCCTGCTCCATCCGCCCATGATTTACGACCGAACCTGGCTTGAGAAAACCTTTCGCGCAAAGCCCCGGCAGAAGTTCCTGTTCTTCTGGGGCCATCAGCCGTCTAAGGACGGCCGCATAACCACGTCGTGCTTCAGCCAGTGGTGGCATGCGCCCTTTACCGTCGATGGCCTGAGCTATCCGACTGCCGAACACTGGATGATGGCCGAGAAGGCACGACTGTTCGGTGATGCTCCGACAGCAACACAAATCCTCAGGGCGGCGAGCCCCAAGCAGGCAAAGCAGCTTGGCCGCCAGGTGAGCGGCTTCGATGGCACCAAATGGGATGCAGACAAATATCGCATCGTGACTGAAGGGAGCTTTCAGAAGTTCCGTCAGAACGCGGCGCTGCGCGAATATCTGTTGTCGACGCATGACCGGGTGCTGGTCGAGGCGAGCCCTGTCGACCGGGTGTGGGGTATCGGCCTTGCGGCGGATGACGAGAGGGCAGTGAACCCGCTGCTGTGGCGCGGCGAGAACCTGTTGGGATTCGCGCTGATGCAGGCCCGCGATCGGCTGCGCGGCTGAACATTGCCGTGCGCTCGTCATCTGCGGCAGCCTCCGCGCTGCTTGACAATCCACCCACAATGTTCTCTTTATGTTCTCATCACAACTCGACACAATGCGGCGTTCGAACCGCCGCGGGCGAACGGGCCGGATGGAAGCCAACATCCTCCACGCGGATCTGGATGCCTTCTATGCCTCGGTCGAACAGTTGCTCGACCCGGCCTTGCGCGGCAAGCCGATTGCCGTCGGCGGCGGGGTAGTGCTTGCCGCATCCTATGAAGCCAAGGCGTTCGGCGTGCGCGGCGGTATGCCGGGACGGCGGGCGCGGGAACTCTGCCCGCAACTCATCTTCGTCGGCGGCCATTTTAAGGACTATCAGCGGCTGGGCGATGCGGCAATCAAGGTGCTCGGCGATTTCACGCCGGTGGTCGAGCGGATTTCGATCGACGAGGCCTTTGCCGACGTCGCCGGCTGCACCCATTTGTTCGGCTCGCCGGCCGAGATCGCCGGCAAGATCCGCCGCCGCGTGCGGACCGAGCTTGGCCTGCCGATCTCGGTCGGCGTAGCCCGCACCAAGCATCTGGCCAAGATCGCCTCACAGGTCGCAAAACCGGACGGGCTGGTGGTGGTCGATCCGCGCCACGAGCTGGAGTTCCTGCACCACCTGCCGGTCGAGCTGATGTGGGGCGTCGGCCCGGTCACCAGGCAGCGGCTGGCCGGCATCGGCGTCAACACCATCGGCGAGCTGGCGAAGACCAATGGTGGGGCGCTTGAGCGCCTGCTCGGGCCGGCGGCGGGAGAGAAACTCAACGCGCTGGCGTGGAACCGCGATCCGCGCAAGCTCGAGACGCAGCGCCGGGCGCGCTCGGCGGGTGCGCAGTCGGCGCTTGGCCGAAAACCGGCCGAGGAGCAGGTCTTCGTGCCGGCTTTGCTGCATCTGGCCGACAGGGTCGCCACAAGATTGCGGGCGAAATCCCGGCCCGGCCGCACGGTGACGGTTCGCGTCCGCTTTGCCGATTTGCGCTCGGTGACGCGCTCGATCACGCTCGACCAGCCGATATCGGCAACCGCCATGCTGGCCGAGATCGCCGAGGCGCTGGTGCGCAAGGTGCTCATCGACCATCCGCACGAAAAGACAATCTCGCTGCTGGCGATCGCCGTATCGCATCTGGAGCAGCATGCCGGCCTGCAACTGGAACTGCCGCTCGGGCTCGACGACGACCGCCGCCGCCCCGGCACCAGCAAGGGCGCGGCGCGCTGGACCGCGGATCGCGCCGTCGACAAGATCCGCGACCGCTTCGGCTGGGAGGCGGTGGGCTACGCCTCGGTCGCGCTCGGGCTACAGCGGTCGGTTCCCGACGCCTTTCGCGAGCTGGCCGAAAAGGAATTGTGAGCCTCGATTACACTTTGGTTGCCAAGTCGGCGGAATGACGTTGAAGGCTGCGGACTTGTGAATTTATCTTCGGTCCAGTTGGTCGTGCACCGGTTTGGGCATCAGCCAGACAGGGTAGCACCCGCCCGCAAATCCTTCCGCACCTTCATTTCGAACGACAGGAGATCGGCATGGGACAGAACGCCGGATATTTCGCACTCATCGTTGCCGGACTGGTGACCAATGCAACGACGCTGGCCAAGCCGCTCAACCCGGACCGGGCGATTCCATCCCTGGGCGATATCAACTCGCCGCTGGCCAGCCCGCTATTCAAACAGGTCAAGGCTGGGCCGCTGGAGATAAAGCTTGAGGAAACCACGCTTGCCGATGTCGAAAAAGCCTTCGGCGGAGCGATGCACGATGAAGGTGACGCCGGAGATTCACGCCACTGGCTTTGCTATGCCGGCCCCGACGCCGGCGGATCGCCGTCGATCTTCTGGTTCGTATCCGGCGAGATGGGCGGCTCCGACCACGGTGTCCTGTCCGTCGCCCTGCAGCCGAACCCGGAAGGCAAGGTGCCGGAAGGATGCGCCAGCGCGCCTGCCAGCCTGACAGCTATTGAACTCGATACACCCGGCGTCGGAGCGCCGCTGAGCGACGTGGCCGCGAAATTTGGCGCCGCCAAGCCCGATCGTTACGGCCATTTCGGCTTCGCCGCCTCTTATCCTGCTTCGTCTCCCGACCAGAAGGACGCCACGGTCACGCAGACGCTCACCTACACAGCCGGGAACGGCAGGATAACCGGCGTGGCGGTGACGCAAGTCACCACCAATTAGGGTGTCCCCGCTCGGTTGGCGAGATAGTGTGCTGAAGGTTCTGCAAAAAGTTTTGGAGAGAGAACGGCGCCTGCTCTGAGGGGCGAGCGGCCATGGCACGGTGGTGACGTTGCGATCACCGATTCCCGTGGAAGGGGAAGTGCCATGACCAATCGA
>NZ_JAMYTK010000032.1:0-59744 GCF_040322355.1 Mesorhizobium sp. M0145 | reverse complement strand
TGATCGCCGCCGGCTACGAGGACGGCAACGACGCCAACCGGCTGCGCTGCGATCCGGTCTTCAAGATGGCCCAGGATGCGCTGCCGTCGGGTCGGGATCTGGCGTCGCAATCGACGCTGTGCCGGCTGGAGAACCTACCCGGCGTGCGGGAGCTGGTCGCGATGGGACGGGCGATGGTCGATCTCTATTGCGCCTCGTTCCGGCAGGTGCCGAAGCGGATCGTACTCGACATTGACGACACCTTCGACGCTGTGCACGGAGGCCAACAGCTTCGCCTGTTCAATGCCCACCATGACGAGTACGGCTTCCAGCCGATCGTCGTGTTCGATGGTGCGGGACGGTTCGTCAGCGCGATCCTGCGACCGGCCAAGCGGCCGAGTGGGGCTGAGATCCGCCCCCACCTGCGCCGTCTGGTGCGGGCGATCCGGATCAACTGGCCGAACATTCGAATCCTGCTCCGCGGCGATAGCCATTATTGCAACCCGCAGGTCATCGACCGGTGCCGCGCCAACGACGTCGACTTCATCTTTGGCCTCGCGCCCACCACGACCCTGCGCAAGCATGTCGCGGATCTGGAGGCCAGGATGACGGCGCGCTTCGAAGCGTCGGCCAAGACAGGCAAGGTCCGCAGGTTCAAGGAGTTCGTTGACGGCGCCGCTAGTTGGAGCCGCGTCGAGCGCATCATCGCGCGGGTCGAGGTCGGCGCCCAAGGTGGCGATATCCGCTTCGTCGTCACCAACCTTGCCGGTGGGAAGGCCAAGGCGCTCTACGAGGATGTCTACTGCCGGCCCGGCGCGGCCGAGAACCACATCAAGTCGTGGAAGACGCATCTCGCCGCCGACCGAACGTCCTGCACAAGAGCGACGGCCAACCAGTTCCGGCTATTCCTGCATGCCGGTGCTTACTGGTTGATGTGGGGCTTGCGGGCCGCGATGCCGAGGCGCTCGAGCTTTGCCGTCGCCCAATTCGACACGCTGCGATTGCGCCTCATCAAAATCGCTGCGCGGGTGGTCGAGATGAAATCGCAAATCCGCCTGCACCTGCCGACATCGTGCCCCGACCAGCGCATCCTGCGCATCGTCCTCGATCGCATCCCCCAACTCGCGACATAACGATGGGGGCAGACGCCCCGAAACGAACCCGTCGACCGCAACCTGCAAACCCCCGCCTGCCATCACGACGGAGCAATCCCGGCGCCTGACGAGGCGCGTGGAAAAGCACCGCAACGGCGACCACAACGTCGCTTCAGGCCGTCAAAAGCTTATCGCCGTGCATCAAGGCGGCTAGAAGCGCGCCGGCAGCCTGGCGGGGGGCTTGGGGTTAGACTGCCGGCGCACGCCACTCATGAAGAGCGGCCCCTTTTTGCGGTTCCGACACCAATAGTCAACCCGGCAGCGTCTGGATGCCCGCTGTGCTCTTTTCAGAGCGGCTCGCGATGCCGGCCATGTCGGCCGATCCTGCCTAGGATGGGGGGCCACTCTCGTCGGCCGAGTTGATGCTCCAGCCAATATCGCCTTGCCGACCAGCATGGGTTCGCCGTTAGCAATCCATCCTCGCGAGCCAATGCTATCGTGCACGTGTCGCAGCACTCCGGGCGGCTATATCGCCTAAGACAGCATGACGAAGCGTTCCAACTTCCTGTTCGGCGAGCCCGTGTGCAGTTCCTGACTCGGACAGTGGACGAGAATTCTCTTGGCGGTACTGCGCCAGAAGGCATTCGCGTCCAACGGAATCAAGCGACGACTATCAGCCGCAAACGTCACATCACAAGAACGGTCTTCCACCCATTGCAGATTATCCGACTGATCAGGCGGCGTCCGATATGTCCGACTCTGCCTCAAGAATTCCCACAGGTATGGACAGCGATCTCGCTATCCGATTCCGATAGCCCTTATTGTACTTTAGACCCCGCTCGATGTTTTGGATTTCCTGAGCGGCAAGCCCGCACGCGACCGCGAGGTCCTCGATTGAATACCCAAGGTGCTCACGATAAGCGCGGATGATGTGGGTCCCCTGCGACATAGCCGTCAAGACTGGCTCGGGAATGCGCGAATCCTTCATAAACATCTCCAAGAAGATGGGAGCGCCTGACAAATCGGGAGATTTCCTCCCCGACCCTGGCGCACACCCAGCAAATCAAAAAAATGGACGTCCATTCGGCCGGACCGGCCTCATCCATGGAATGGGCCACTTGAAATTGGCAGCCGGGTCGGAATATGGCGGCTCACCTGCTACTGATCAAGTTCTAAGAACCTGCCCGCCATGAGATGGCCTGATCGGCTGTAGCGCATTCGACCTGCGATCCTACACGACTCATTCTCCCCGATGGCTTTCTTGAACAGCAACTCGAACTCTCACTGACGCCTCCAGTGGCTATTCGCGGCACCGTCCACCCAGCCTCGCGGACGCTGATACCTTCGACCAATTTCCACCGCCGATGCAGCGAAGATGGACAAGCATCGCCACCTATAAAGGTTCACAATCATTCGACCGTGACCGATTTTGCGAGATTGCGCGGCTGGTCTACATCTGTGCCCATGAAGAGCGCCGTGTGGTAGGCAAGAAGCTGTATCGGCAGCGAGAAGATCATCGGCGCGATAATCTCGTCGACAGCCGGCAGCACGAGCGTGTGCATGGTGTCGATTTTCGATGCGGCTGCCCCTTTTTCATCGGTGATGAGGATAATCCGCCCTCCACGGGCAGCCACTTCCTGCATGTTCGAGACGGTCTTGTCGAAAAAGCGATCATGGGGCGCGATGACGATCACTGGCATGTTGTCGTCTATCAATGCGATCGGACCGTGCTTCAATTCACCCGCCGCATAGCCCTCGGCATGGATGTAGGAAATCTCCTTGAGCTTCAGCGCACCTTCCATCGCTAGCGGGAAACTGGTGCCACGGCCGAGATACAGGACGTCACGACACTTTGACAGTTCGCGCGACAGGAACTCGATCTCCGGCTGGATGCTGTTGAGTACCTGGCCCATGACGCGCGGCACTTCGGCGAGGCTCCTGACGAGCGCCTGCAGCTCGTCTTCGGTTACGGTCCCGCGGGCTCTGGCGGCGCCGATGGCGAGTGCGGCTAGAACGGCAAGCTGGCAGGTAAACGCCTTGGTGGAGGCGACGCCGATCTCCGGTCCGGCAAGGATCGGGAAGACCGCATCGGCCTCCCGAGCGATGGTCGATTCGCAGGCATTGACGATAGCGCCAATTTTCAGCCCACGCTCCTTGCAGTACCTCAACGATGCGAGCGTATCGGCGGTTTCGCCGGACTGCGAAATGAAAAGAGCCGCCGACTGCGGCGACAACGGGATCTCGCGGTAACGGAATTCGGACGCAACGTCGATTTCAACCGTCAGGCGCGCATAGCGCTCGAACCAGTATTTTCCGATCAGTCCGGCGAGATAGGCGGTCCCGCAGGCCGAGATCGCCAAGCTCGGGATCCTGGCGAAATCGATGCCAGAAACCATGTCGGCGCGATTCTCTATGATGTTGCTATAGTGACGGAGAGCATGGGCGATGACTTCGGGCTGCTCGTAGATTTCCTTCTCCATGAAGTGGCGATGATTGCCCTTGCTGGCCAGATCGGCCGCGGCCGTGGAGGTATGGCGCGGACGCTCGACGGGATGGCCGTCGAAATCGAAGATATGGGCGCCCGAATTGCCGACAACGGCCCAGTCGCCCTCGATGAGATAGGTAATTTCATTGGTGAAGGGAGCGAGCGCGATCGCGTCGGAGCCCAGGAACATCTCGCCGTCGCCGTGACCGATCGCCAGCGGTGGTCCGTTGCGCGCCGCCATGATGGTCGACGGATCATCTTCGAAGAGGACGGCAAGCGCATAGGCGCCCCTGACGCGTTTCAGCATGGCACGCATCGCCTCTTGCCGCCTCATGCCCTCCCGGCGGTGTCTTGCCAAGAGATGCGCGACGACCTCGGTGTCGGTATCGGTCTGGAACTCGGCGCCAGCCGCCGCCAATTCGTCCTTCAGCTCGGTGAAATTCTCGATGATCCCGTTATGGACGACGGCGACACCGTCGGTAAAGTGCGGGTGCGCATTGCGTTCCGTCGAGGCCCCATGGGTTGCCCAACGCGTGTGGCCGATGCCGATGTTGCCGCTCAGCGGCTCTTCCTTCAGTCTCCTCTCGAGATTGACGAGCTTGCCCTCGGCGCGCCGGCGGTGCAAGGCACCTTCGGTGATCGTCGCAACGCCGGCGGAATCATAGCCGCGATATTCCAAACGCTTCAATGCGTCGACCAACCGATCCGACACCGGCTGTTGCCCAACGATGCCAACAATCCCGCACATGTTCGTCTTCCCATTCTTGCCGGCAGCTTCAGCCCACGCGAGACGGATACCCATCCGGCCGCTTTCATTGGGGGATCTTCTAGTAGTATTGGGTAATATTGGTATAATTGATTGTAGGGATAGCTATCATCCACCCCATGGATAAGCCGCGTTTGGGGCCCTGATCTAACTTCTTCGTTGCGCCTGACGTCCTCATGACCGAACGCAAGCCCACACCCGCGGCACGAAGGAACAATCGGCCATGCGCGATCATCCCGGCCACGCACCTGACCACGAACCGCCGCCGCTCGTGGTCACGCGGTGATCGGCATGATCACACAGCACTGTAGTTAGGCAGCATCAGCGACGCATGGTCGGCATCATCATCATCGGCAACGTCGGCGCCGTCGGCATGGTTCACGTGTTCGTCACGTTGATCATAATCATCGTCGCCGCCGATCTAGTTTCTGATTGCCTGCCGCTTTGACGCGGCTTTCGCCGGTAGAGCTTAGCCCGCGATGGCCTATCAATACGCTGTTAGTCGGCATGGCCGAAACCGAGAGTCAGGCGGCGCAGGCCACAGAGCACGTTCAGCGACCGTTTCAGTCAGCGCCGGCTTTGTCGGGGTTCGTAACGGTCATCAGGATTCTCGGGGCATGAATGCACTATCACGAAAACGTTGGTTCTCAGTGCTTGGTCCGTATTACTCAAACCCGATTCCCGCTGCGGAAGAACTAGGCGCGTGTCACGTCTTGTACAAGGCACAATAGCAGTGAGAAATGGAGATTGATGCCTGCGCGTTTTCGAATAAGACAATCACCAAGCTGTCACCCGAATTACATCAGGAACTGTCTATAGCCGCCGCCCATCAGGTAGCGGCCACGTTGGATGGCGCGACGCACCTGATCGCGAAGATGGCTACCTGGATGAGACCAATCTTCTTCGACACGGCGTCTCCCGAACAGGGCAATGGCGATCTCCTGATGAGATGCTCCCGCAAGCGAGCCATCCAAAGCCTGGAGCACGATACGCAGACGCGCTCCGCGGGGTTCCGGCGGAAAGCAAGCAGCTGCCAGGCGGCCGCAACCATTGATGTCGTTCAGGAACTGAAGGGCAGCGACATGGAACTTCAGGTGCTGCGGCTGCACGATCGCGTCGACATATAGCCGCAACGGGCGGAGAACGGATGCACCGGAAAGGGCGATCTGCAGACTCCGGCAGTCCTCCCTCAGCAGCACGTGCTGCACGCCGGCAGGTGTCAGCAGGATGTCCTTGCAGCATGAGAGCGAAGGGAGATCAAGCGGTTCAAAATCGTGGTCGAGCCCAACCGGCTCCGCGGCCGCTCGTAGAATACGGGCGCAGTCGCGCGGATCCCAAAAGACCCTTGCCGACGTAGCGTCCGACTGTGGCGCGTCCGCGAAAAAGGAGGCTCCATTGTCTTAGGAAAGATGATCCTGTCGTCAACTCGATTATCTTCATGTCGGCCTGAGCTCCGACAATGCAGGCGGACGGTGCCATTTTGGCGTGGTCGCGCTGGAATTGTGGATTGCGCCGAAGAAACTCCCAGGCCCAGGCAGTGCGTGGCAATCGTCTGGCGTAGTGGTAAGCTTCGTGACGACGCCAGTCCGGCCAGCATACAAGACCGACCGTCGCTTCCTTGGGCAGACCAGCATCCTTCACGGCTCAGGTGTCCACAATGGCGCTATGCCGACGGGCCTAGAACCGGTTGCCACAGTACCGGTCCGCTCAGACGTCCCCTGCTGCGGATGCGCAAAAGGCTCGCGCGGGAAATCTCGAGAAACCCGGCCACCGCCTCCGTTTTGCCGACGGACTTGGGTTGTCCGATGCGCGACAATGGCCACGTCGCGAGGCGAAGGATCCGTTCCATGCGCGTGTCCGTCACCGTTACTATCCGGGTCAGATCCTTGGCCAAGCCGAACTCGATCATGCCCGCGAAGAGCTCGTAGGTTGCCTGGGCCAGTCCGCCCGCTGCCTTGGGCGCCGACGGAGGAAGATCGAGCGCGAAACGACTGCTCTCCCATATGTCGGAGGTCGAGGGCACGACGTCAGCACCCAGCAGCACCGGGAACGTGTCGCGCAACATTGTGGGTCCGGTGCTGGGCAAAAGACGCACGCAACCGCGAATTCGCCAGTCGGATCCCTTGAGGAGCAGATAGACAGGCTTCAGACCATCAAACGGGTCTGTTTCCATCTGGTCTTCGGTATCAACTTCCCAATCGAGCCTTTCCTTGAACACCCGAAACCTGAGCCCGTGCATCTCTTTGAGCTCGCTTGCGAACTCGTCGTAAAGGTCTGGTGTTATCAGCTGCATCATGGTCGCCTCCGTGCGGGATGTGTTCCCGCCATCGAAGGGCAAAGCCGGCAGCGATGCAGCCTGTAGAGGTTTACAGCTATCGTGGCCGACGAATCAGGATCTCGCCTGGCCGGAGGCAGCCAGTCGTGCAACGGCCTGGTTGATCGTTCGAACGCCAAGCTTTGCCTTGGCGTTTTCCAGATGAAAGGTCACGGTGCGCTTTGAGACGCCGAGAAGCTGGCTGATAACCCAAGCCGACTTGCCGCGCGCCGCCCATTTCAGGCACTCGAACTCCCGCGGGGTGAGCGTTACACCATCCACCACGCGATCGTCGGCGAGCCTGCGCCGGACATGGATATGAAAGTTGATGGCCACCAGCTGCAATGCTTTTTCGTAACGTGTCAGTGACCGCAACAGAGGCGGACGGGACTCGTCGGAAGCAAAGGTCAGGGCAGCAAACCGGCCGCGATGATCATGCATGGACATCGTCAGGCCGCCGCGGATGCCAAACTCAGCCGCACTCTCCAGAATTTGTTGCTGCGAATTCGGCAGACAGTGCCGAGCGCGATCCACCCCCCAATCGAAGGTATCCCAGCCTTGCAGCCCGCGCAGGATGACCGGATCAAGACTGTGGTATCGCTGTTGCAGATAACGTGATGTCCAGGATGAAGGATAGTTTGAGATCAATTGCGGGGCGTCGCCGGAGGCCGACGGGTAAGTGAAATAGGCGAATAGCGGAAAATCGAAGCCGGCTGCAGCGGATGCCATTGCCTCACGGAGATCGGCAGCATCAACACTTGCAGACAGTTGCTCGACGAAGTTCTCAAACACGCGATGCATTTGCGCTTTGCGTAACCTCCGTGATCGCTCGATGCCAGGCAGAGACCTTGTTTTAAACGATCCCGGACGGATACAGCGCGTGCCGAGAACCCCGTTAACCTGTTGAAACCCGTGATATTCTGACGTTGTCTATGAGCCGTGTACCGCCGAGCCAGGCCGCGACAAGCAAGCGTGCAGGTCGGTCAAGGCTTGTCATCGGTCGCAGATCTGCCTCGTCGCGAAGTTCCAGGTATTCGACCTCGCGATAGCCCGCAGCCAGAATTGCTGCGCGCGCTTCGGCAAGCGTTGGCAGGACGGGCGAGTCGCGGGCAAGCCGCTCAGCCGTCTCGAGCAAGACCGATGATAGCTCGGGGGCAACAGCACGCTCTGCTGGCGAGAGCCGGACATTGCGCGATGATAGTGCAAGACCGTCGGCTTCGCGGACTGTCGGACAAGGAACAATAGTGATTGGAATATCCAGGTCCCGGGCCATACGCCTGACTAGCTGAAGCTGCTGAAAGTCCTTTTCGCCAAAGAAGCCGAAGTCAGCGCTGGTCTGCAGGAAGAGCTTGGCGACGACGGTCGCCACGCCATCAAAATGTCCCGGCCGGAAGGCACCGCACAGGCCCTCGCTGACACCGGACACCGAAACGGTCGTGGCGAAGGCCGCCGGATACATTTCCTCTGCATCCGGCGCATAAAGCAGGTGCGCGCCAAGCGGTGCCAGCTTGGCGGCATCCTCGTCCTCGGTGCTCGGATACGCGGCGAGATCGGCCTGGCTGTTGAATTGCTTCGGGTTGACGAAGAGCGTCACGATCACCCGGTCGGCCTTCTCGAGTGCCGCGCGCACCAGGCTGAGATGGCCCTCATGCAGGACGCCCATCGTTGGCACCACGGCAATCCTCACGCTCTCGCGGCGCCATGCGGCGACAATTTCGCGAAGCTGGGCAACGCTCCTGACAATCGGCACGCTCACGCTGCTTCTCCGCTCTTGGTGGCGTCCGCGTCGGCGGGCTTGCGCGCATCGGCAAACACGTGCTCGGCGGCCGGAAACTGGCGCTCCTTCACTTCCCGCGCATAGGCCGCGATCGCAGCCGCAGCGGCCTCCCCCATTTCAGCATAGCGCTTGACGAATTTGGGCCGGAAGTCGCCGAAGAGGCCCAGCATGTCGTCGACGACGAGAATCTGGCCGTCACAGGCTGCCGAGGCACCGATGCCAATGGTCGGGGTCGCCACCTCCCCGGTGATCCGGCGGGCGAGCGCCTCGGGAACCTTCTCCAGCACGACCGCAAAGGCGCCCGCTTCGCTCACCGCAAGCGCGTCGCGCCTGATGCGCTCGGCATCCCCGCCTCTGCCCTGCACGCGGTAGCCACCGATGGTGTTGATCGCCTGCGGCGTCAAGCCGACATGGGCCATGACCGGCACGCCGCGCGCGGCGAGGAAGCCGATCGTCTCTGCCATCGTTTCGCCGCCTTCGAGCTTGACGGCCGCGCAGCCGGTCTCGGCCATGACGCGCGCGGCATTGCGGAAAGCCTGCTCGGGGCTTTCCTCGAAGGAACCGAACGGCAGGTCGACGACCATCAGCGCCTGCTCGAGGCCACGGCGCACGGCCTGGCCGTGCGTGATCATCATCTCCAGCGTCACACCGAGCGTCGAGGGCAGGCCGTGGAGAACCATGCCGACGCTGTCGCCGACCAGCACCACATCGCAATGGGGATCGACAAGCCGGGCGACTGGCGTCGTGTAGGCGGTAAGGCAGACGAGCGGCGTCCCACCTTTGCGCGAACGAATATCCGGCGGTGTGATCGCCTTGGTGTCACCAAACGCACTCAATGGACCCTCCTTCCCCAACGTTACCAACCGCGGGTGTCGCGTTTGCCACATTTTTGTGCAAGTGCGAAGAGCTAAAAATGGCCGTGCAGCTGTGCGGTGTTGACGTGCGGACAGGCGCGCTTACACTTAAATCGATTCAGGCGCCCCCGAGCTGGCCAACCACTTTCGCGAACATGGACGATCAGGCAAAAGGACCCAGGAAAGACAGAGCCGCCGTCAAGGCCGACGAAGTCAAAGTGGACCTGATCGCCTTTGTCGTCGCCGTAAACGACAGTGAACCCTGTGTCCTCACCATCGGCCAGGCGGACACCCTTCCCTCCGGACCATTTGCGCTTGAGCACCGATCGCTGCAATCCGGTTTGAGGGGGTGGGTCGAGCAGCAGACCGGCCATCCGCTGGGGTATATTGAGCAACTCTACACCTTCGCGGATCGGGATCGCATCGGCGCCGAGCGCCAGCAGCGCGTCATCTCCATCAGCTATCTCGCATTGACCCGCAAGGAACAGGCAGCTGGCTCGCCCAAGTGCGGCTGGCAGAGCTGGTATGAATATTTTCCATGGGAGGACCACCGCTCCGGCACGCCTCCGGTCGTGCTGGACGTTCTGCGACCGCGCCTGATTGAATGGGCAGACGGCGTCAGCGACGCGGCCACGCGACGTGAACGCTGGCAGCGGGCGACGATAGCCTTCGGCTTCGACGACCGCCTTTGGAACGAGGAACTCACGCTTCAACGCTATGAGTTAGTCTACGAAGCAGGCCTGGTCCAAGAGGCCGGAAGCGGACGGGACGCGACGCTGCCTCCGCTGGTGCCCAGCAAGTCTATGGTCGCCGATCATCGCCGCATCGTGGCGACCGGCATTGCGCGGCTGCGCTCCAAGATCAAATACCGGCCGGTCGTCTTTGAGCTGATGCCGCCGGTCTTCACGCTTTTGCAGCTGCAGCGAACCGTGGAGGCGCTTGCCGGCAGGCTCGTGCGTAAGCCGAACTTTCGCCGGCTGATCGAGCAGCAGGAGCTGGTCGAAGAGACCGGAGAGGCAACCGCGGAGACCGGCGGCCGGCCAGCGAAGCTTTACCGGTTCCGCCACGCCGTTCTCGACGAGAGGGTCATCGCCGGGACAAAATTGCCGCTGGCGCGGGGTTGACATCGCTTATACTCACAGCAAGTATATGCTGGTTATTTTCAACTAGAGTATAAGCTGGAGGGGTCGATGAGCGCCGTGCTGCCTGCGACCGCGTTTCTCTACGAGCGCGTCCGACGAGTGATCCCGCCGATCGAATGGCCGGCTTTCGTCGAGGATATCGAGGCGATCCTTGCACTGAAGCGCGAGCGCAACGCCATCATCCTGGCGCACAACTATCAGACCCCCGAGATCTTCCATTGCGTGGCCGACATCGTCGGCGACAGCTTGGCACTGGCCCGCACGGCTGCGACGATCGAGGCGCAAGTCATCGTGCTGGCCGGCGTACATTTCATGGCCGAAACGGCCAAGCTGCTCAATCCGCAAAAGACGGTGCTCATTCCCGACCTGCGGGCAGGCTGTTCGTTGGCGGAATCGATCACGGCAGAAGACGTGCGCTTGATGCGCCAGCGTTATCCCGGCGTGCCGATCATCACTTATGTCAACACGTCGGCCGAAGTGAAAGCCGAGTCGGATATCTGCTGTACATCCGGCAACGCCAAGGCGGTCGTCCAATCCCTTGGCGTTCCCCAGGTGATCATGTTGCCGGACGAATATCTGGCCCAGAATATCGCCGCCCAGACCGATGTGCAGATCATCGCCTGGAAAGGGCATTGCGAGGTGCATGAGCGCTTTACACCGGCCGACATCCGCGAGTTGCGCGAAAGCCATCCCGGCGTGATCGTGCTCGCGCATCCCGAATGCCCGCCCGACGTCGTGGCTGAAGCAGATTTTTCCGGCTCGACCGCTGCCATGTCCGACTATGTCGAAAGGCAAAGGCCGGCACGTGTCGTGCTGATGACGGAATGTTCGATGAGCGACAACGTCGCGTTAGCGCACCCAGAGGTCGAGTTCATCCGGCCCTGCAATTTGTGCCCGCACATGAAGCGGATCACGCTTGCCAACATCCGCATGGCGCTCGAGCAGAACCACCATATCGTAACCATCGAACCCGGGATCGCCGGGCGCGCGCGGCTTGCGGTCGAACGGATGCTGGCAATTTGAGCGCCGATGTCCGCAGCATCTTCGGGCGGCCGATCATCATCGGCGGCGGCATCGCCGGACTGATGACCGCGCTTCAACTGGCGCCGGAGCCGGTGCTGCTTCTGTCCAGGACGCTGCTGGGAGCTGACAATTCGAGCACGTGGGCACAGGGTGGTCTGGCTGCAAGTTTCGGCGAAGACGACGATCCGGAACTGCACCTGGCCGATACGCTTGCCGCCGGGGATGGTCTCTGCGACACAGACGTGGCGAGCCGCATCCTCCAAGCCGCGCCCAAGGCGATAGAGGGGCTTGCGGGCTTTGGGGTTCCCTTCGACCGTACGTCGAAAGGATCACTGTGCCTCGGATTGGAGGCCGCACACAGCCGACGTCGCATCGTTCATGCGCATGGTGACGGCACCGGGCGTGAGATCATGCGTGCCCTGATCGCGGCTGTGCGTTCCACTCCGTCGATTGTTGTCGTGGAGGGCGTGGAAGCGCGCCGACTGGCGGTGCGAGAGAATGCGATCCGAGGCGTCTGGGCGAGCGGTTCGATAGGACCTGTCTTCTTCGGCTCACGGCGGGTCGTCCTCGCCACCGGTGGGATCGGGGGACTGTTTCTCGACACCACCAATCCTTCGGGCAGTTGCGGACAGGGCCTGGCGCTTGCGGCCCGCGCTGGAGCTGTCCTTGCCGACCTCGAGTTCATCCAGTTCCACCCGACCGCGCTTGACGGCCCGGAACGCCCTATGGCGCTGGTCAGCGAGGCCGTCCGCGGCGAAGGTGCTGCCCTGATCGACGAAACCGGCCAGGCTTTTCTCCAGAGCGTGTCAGGGGCGGAACTTGCGCCTCGTGATGTCTTGGCGCGCGCCGTCTGGAACCATCTTGCCAACGGCCACCGTGTTTTTCTCGACGCGCGGCAACGGCCTGGCCCGGAATTTGCTCGACACTTCCCGACAATTGCATCAGCCTGTCGTGGAGCCGGCATCAATCCCGCGCGCGATCTCATCCCCATTCGTCCGGCCCAACACTACCACATGGGTGGCGTTGCCGTGGACGGCTCCGGTAGGACGTCCGTCAAGGGGCTGTGGGCCTGCGGCGAAGTCGCTTCGACAGGACTGCATGGCGCCAACAGGCTCGCCAGCAATTCCTTGACCGAGGCCGTCGTGTGCGCGCGCTGGGTCGCTGAAAGTGTCGCCGGAACGCCTGCTCGCAGAACAAGGCCTGCGGTTGCGGACGTTCACCCATCGCCCGCTCCGATACCCGTGCGTGTTTTCCTGTCGCGCGCACTCGGCATCGTCCGGGATGGTGAAGGTCTGAAAGCAGCCGCATATGCCTTGTTGCCGCTCGCCGAAAGCAAGGACGCGGCCTCGGATCCGGCGGCTGTCGGGCTAATGATCGCGGTTGCCGCCCTGTTGCGCGAAGAAAGCCGCGGCGCTCATTACCGGACAGACTTTCCTCATCATGCGACTGTCGCCCGACGGTCCGAAATCACCCTCGAAGCCGCCTTGGCCGCTGCGCGGGAACTCGGACACTCGCCAAGCCTCGAAGGGGCCAAATGATGACGCTCTCACCGCTTCCCACGGTCATGCTTGAGCCGCTTGTAAGGGCAGCTCTTCTTGAAGACCTTGGCAGAGCCGGCGACTTGACCACGGAGGCCATCATCCCGAAGGCACACCAAGCGGGAACCGTGCTGGCGGCGCGCCAGTCCGGAGTTGTCGCCGGCCTCGATCTGGCGATGCTCGCTTTCCGCTTGATTGATCCTGATGTCGAAATTTCGGTGGAGCGGGCAGACGGCTGCAATGTCATGGATGGAGAGGTCATTGCATCAGTGGTTGGCCCTGCCCGGGGCATTCTCACAGCCGAACGGACGGCACTCAATTTTTTGTGCCATCTGAGCGGCATCGCTACAGCAACGGCATCGATCGTCGCTGCGGTTCGTGGATATGGCGCGAAGATCGTCTGCACGCGCAAGACGACGCCCGGATTGAGGGCAGTCGAAAAGTATGCGGTGCGCGCGGGTGGCGGATCCAATCACCGTTTCGGCCTCGACGACGCAATTCTGATCAAGGACAACCACATCGCCATCGCAGGCGGCGTTCGCCCGGCGCTCGAGCGAGCACGAAGACGGGCCGGTCATCTCGTCAAGATCGAAGTCGAGGTCGATACGCTGGCCCAGTTGGAGGAGGTACTTGGCTTCGCTCCCGATGCGATTCTGCTCGACAACATGTCCCTCGCCGATCTTCGCCGGGCCGTCGCAATCGTTGGCGGCCGTGCTATCACCGAGGCTTCTGGCGGGATCGCATCCGATACAGCGCGAGCGATTGCCGCGACCGGCGTCGATCTGATTTCAGTCGGCCGACTGACCCACAGCGCGCCGATCCTGGATATCGGCCTCGACTATTGGGGCTCATGATTGCCTGAGGAACGGACAGGATCGAATCAACTGTCCTTTCCGATCGTCATCAATCAGACAGCAAAGCAAGGCAGAACCGGAGGAACAGCATGGACATGCAAACAGCCAGTCCAACGCAGACATCGCCACAGGCTCAATCCCCTGACCCTGGAGCGTGGACCCTGGAGAAGGCTCGGGCACTTCACGATGCCCCCTTCAACAATCTCCTCTTCCTCGCGCAAACCGTGCACCGCCAGAATTTCGATCCCAACAAGGTCCAGCTCAGCCGGCTGCTCAGCATCAAGACGGGCGGATGCCCGGAGGATTGCGGCTATTGTAGCCAGTCGGCGCATCACGAGACCGGCCTGAAGGCGTCGAAGCTGATGGAGGTCCGGCGCGTCGTCGCCGAGGCGACCAAGGCGCGTGACGCCGGCGCAACCCGCTATTGCATGGGCGCGGCCTGGCGAAACCCCAAGGCGCGCGACATGGATGCGGTGGTGGCGATGGTCGAAGGCGTCAAGGCGCTGGGCATGGAGACCTGCATGACGCTCGGCATGCTCGATCTTGAGCAGGCCGCTCGTCTGAAACAGGCTGGTCTCGACTACTACAACCACAACATCGATACGTCGGAACGCTACTATAGCGAGATCATCAGCACGCGGAGCTTTGCCGAGCGGCTCGAGACGCTCGAGCACGTTCGCCAATCCGGCATCAAGGTCTGCTGCGGCGGCATTGTCGGCATGGGCGAGGAGCCGGTGGACCGGATCGACATGCTGGTGACGCTGGCCAACCTGCCGGAACATCCGCAAAGCGTTCCGATCAACATGCTGATCCCGATCCCAGGCACCCCGCTTGCCGACGCCAAGCCGATCGAGCCGATCGAATTCGTGCGCGTGATCGCGCTGGCGCGCATCATGATGCCGAAATCGCATATCCGTCTTTCCGCCGGCCGTACGGCCATGACCGACGAGATGCAGGCGCTGTGCTTTTTTGCCGGCGCCAACTCGATCTTCGTCGGCGACACGCTGCTGACGGCGGACAATCCCGGTGAGGACAAGGATACCCTGCTGTTCCGGCGCCTTGGCATCGAGCCGATGGAACTCGAGGCGCAATGAACGGGGCACCGCTTGCCCGCTATGAGGCGACCTTGCAGGGACTGGCGCGCAAGGACCGGCTGCGGACGCTGAAGCCGCGCGCCGGCCTCGACTTCTCGTCGAACGACTATCTCGGGCTTGCCGCCTCCAAAAGACTTGGCGAAGCGGTTGCGGCGGCGATTGCGCGGGGCACGCCGGTTGGCGCCACCGGGTCGCGGCTGTTGCGCGGCAATGCGCCGGAACACGAGCAGCTCGAGGCAGACGCGGCGGCATTCTTCGGCGCGAACCGCGCGCTGTTCTTCGGCAGCGGCTACATCGCCAACTTCGCTCTGCTGACGGCGCTGCCGCAGAAGGGCGACCTTTTGGTCCTCGATGAGCTCGCCCATGCCAGCATGCATGAGGGTGCGCAGGCCGGGCGCGCACAGTTCGTGCTGGCCGCGCACAACGACGCCAACGCTGTCGAGGATGCGATCACGCGTTGGCGCGCCGAAGGCGGCATGGGATGCGTCTGGATTGCGGTGGAAAGCCTATACAGCATGGATGGCGACTGCGCGCCTTTGGAGAGCCTGGCCGCGCTTGCCGATCGGCACAACGCATTCATCGTCATTGACGAGGCGCACGCGACCGGCGTCTGGGGACCGGACGGCCGGGGACTGGCCGCCGCTTTCGAGGGCCGCGACAACATCGTCGCGCTCCACACCTGCGGCAAGGCGCTCGGCGCATCTGGTGGGCTCGTGACCGGGCCGAGGACACTGTGCCAGTATCTGATCAACCGTTGCCGGCCATTCATCTACGCCACCGCGCCATCGCCGCTGATGGCGGTCGCGGCGCGCGAAGCGCTCGCAATGCTCGCCGACGAGCCTATGCGGCGTTTTCAGCTGCATGAACGCGTCGCCCTCGCAGGCCGCCAATTGGTCGATCGCTGCGGCGTGATACCAAGTGGCTCTCAGATCCAGCCCTTGGTGATCGGCGATGTCAGGCGCACCATGGCGGTGGCGGCGCGCCTGCAGGCCCGCGGCTTCGACATACGCGGCATTCGTCCGCCGACCGTGCCCGAGGGCACGTCGCGGCTGCGCATCTCACTGACGCTCAATATCGGCGAAGCCGACATTTCCGCCATGGTCGAGGCGCTCGTCGAGGTGTTGGCCCAGACATGACCGGAGGCGACATGACCAAGCGCATCGTCATCACCGGAACAGACACCGGAATTGGCAAGACGGTGTTTTCGGCCGGGCTTGCCGGCCTGCTTGACGGTTTCTACTGGAAGCCGGTGCAATCGGGCCTCGACGGCGAGACCGACAGCGAGGCGGTTGCGCGACTTGCCGGGCTGCCGTCGGGGCGCGTGCTGCCGGAAGCCTACCGCTTGAAGAGCCCGCTTTCGCCGCATCGTTCGGCCGAAATCGACGACGTTTCGATCGAGGCTGCCGATCTTTCGTTTCCGGTCCTGCCGACACCGCTCGTCATCGAAGGCGCCGGCGGGCTGATGGTGCCGCTGAACCGCCGGACAAGGTTCATCGACATATTCGAGCAATGGCAGTTGCCGGTCATTCTGTGCGCCCGCACCGCGCTCGGAACAATCAATCATACCCTGCTGTCGATCGAGGCCCTGCGGGCGCGCGCTATCCCGCTGGCTGGCATCGCCTTCATCGGCGATGAGATGACCGATACGCAACGGACGATCGTGGAATTCGGCGACGTGCCGCAACTCGGCAGGCTGCCGCACCTCGATCCGCTGACGGACAAAACGCTGAGACAAGCGATGATCGCCGGCTTCGACCTCGCTTTGATTGCCGGAGGCGGATAATGCCGCAATCCCGTGTGTGGCATCCCTTCACCCAGCACGCGCTCGAGCCGGCGATCCCTGAAATCGTCCTGGCTGAAGGCGCCTATCTCCACAAAGCCAATGGCGCGCGCATCCTGGACGCCATCTCATCCTGGTGGGTCGTCACGCATGGCCACCGCCATCCCCGCATTATGAAGGCAATCGAGACGACCGCCTCGAGCCTCGACCAGATTATCTTCGCTGGCTTCACGCACGAACCGGCCGAACGCCTGGCCAAGGCGCTTGTCGATCTCGCTCCCTCCGGACTCGACTGGGTGTTCTATTCCGACAGCGGCTCGACCTCTGTCGAAGTCGCGCTGAAGATGGCGCTCGGCTATTTCCGCAACATCGGCGCGCCGCGCTCGCGCATCGTCGTCATGGAGCACAGCTATCATGGCGACACCATCGGCACGATGAGCGTCGGTGCCCGCGGTGTGTTCAACGCCGCCTACGAACCCTTGCTGTTCGAGGTCGACACCATTCCCTTCCCTGCCGGGCGCGAACAGGAAACGCTGGATCGTTTCGAGGCCCTCAGCCGCGACCAGCGCGCCGCCGCGCTGATCGTCGAGCCGCTGGTGCTAGGCGCCGGCGGCATGCTGATGTATCCGGCATCGGTTCTGTCCGAATTGAAGAGGATCACTGAGGCCTCGGGCACGCTGCTGATCGCCGACGAGGTGATGACCGGGTGGGGGCGTACCGGAACCATGTTCGCCTGCGAGCAGGCGAACATCTCTCCGGACATGCTGTGCACCTCGAAGGGCCTGACCGGTGGCGCAATCCCGCTGGCCGCCACACTCGCCACCGATGCCATCTTCCAGGCTCACTATTCCGAGGACCGGAAGAAGACGTTTTTCCACTCGAGTTCCTACACGGCCAATCCGATTGCCTGCGCGGCAGCACTCGCCAATGTCGAGATCTGGCATGACGAGCCAGTGGCCGAGCGGATCGCCACCCTGAGCGCGAGGCAGGCCGCCGGCCTTCGGCGCTTTCGCGATAATGCCAACTTCACCGACAGCCGGGCGATCGGCACGATCCTGGCTCTCGACCTGCGCGCCGGCTCTGCCGGCTATCTGGCCGAGATCGGACCTAAGCTGCGGGCATTTTTCCTCGAGCTCGGCCTGCTTGTGCGCCCGCTCGGCAATGTCCTTTATCTCCTGCCGCCCTATTGCATCACCGGCGACGAGCTCGATCGGCTCCATGACGCCATCGAGGAGGCCGGCGAACGTTTCGGTTCGAGGCCATGAGCAGGTCGTCGCGCATTCTCGGGTTTGGCCATCATGCGCCTGGCCGAAAGGTGGCGAATGCCGAGATCGAGAGCGATCTCGGGCTCGAACCCGGCTGGATCGAGCGGCGCACCGGAATTCGTTCGCGCTTCTGGGCAACGGACGAAGACACGCTGTCTGGCTTGGCCACGCAAGCCGGCGACATCGCTTTGGCGAACGCCGGCATTGCGCGCCACGACATCGGTCTGCTGCTGCTTGCCACCTCGACGCCCGATCACCTCCTGCCGCCCAGCGCGCCTCTGGTCGCACATCGGCTGGGGCTCGGCCGCGCCGGCGCTGTCGATCTGACCGGCGCCTGCGCCGGTTTCATCTATGCGCTGATGTTTGCGGACGGATTTACCCGCCTGCACGGCAAATCGAGCCTTGTTATCGCCGCCAATATCCTCAGCCGCCGCATCAATCCCTCTGAGCGCGCCAGCGCCGTGCTGTTTGCCGATGCCGCCGGCGCCCTCGTGATCGGTCCGTGCGAGGATACTGATCGGGGGATTCTCGGTGCCTCCGTGGATTCGGACGGCTCGCGATACGGGCTGATCCAGATTCCCGCAGGAGGAAGCAACAAGCCGTTCCACGGTAACCTCGACCTCGCGCAAACCCGAATGACGATGACCGACGGCCGCGAAGTGTTCGCAAAGGCCGTCGAGATGATGACCGATTGCTCGACAAGCGCGCTAGCCGCTGCCGGAGTGCGACCGCAGGATGTCGACCGGTTCGTGCCGCATCAGGCCAATGCTCGCATTTTCGATGCTGTCGGGAGTAACCTCGGCATAGCGGATCAAGCAATTGTCAAGACGATTGCCGAATACGGCAACTCTTCGGCCGCGACGATCCCGCTCTCACTGTCGCTCGCCAATCAAGCGGAGCCGTTTCGGCCGGGCAAGAAAATACTCCTGGCGGCGGCAGGTGCGGGACTCAGCGGCGGGGCGCTCGTCGTCGGGATTTAGCCCAGCGAAGCTGCTCAACATCAGGACTGACTTTGTGAGATGAATAGGACAACGGGACCAATGCGAAAAATAGCGCCGGCAAGCTGCACGGCATCCACGTCACCGAAGCAAACCTCAACTACCACGGTTCGATAACGCTCGACCCTGACCACTGCGAAGAAGCCGGGATCCTGCCAATGGATTCGTGGAGACATGGAGCAAGACTTCCGGCGCGCGAATCTCGACCTATGTCATCCTCGGCGAGCGCGGCTCTCGATGCTGCATCCTCAACGGCGCGGCCGCCCGGACCTGCCAGCCCACTCCATCCATCTGGACGAAGCGCGCATTCCTCTCTGAAGCCGCGGATCGTTACGTTCGTCATCAACAATGTCGTTGGCTTCTCGCCGATGGCAATGCGCTGACGCGGACGGCGTTGACGACTACATCGGCAGGGGCGCTTCAGCAGAACTTTCGCCGGTTGATGGAGCAGCAGGAACTGGTGGAGGAGACCGGCGAAAGTGCTTTTGACACCGGCGGTCGGCCGGCGAAGCTTTATCGCTTCCGCCACCATGTCCTCGACGAAACGGCGGTCGCCCGGACAAAATTGCCGCTGGCGCGGGCTTGACATCCTTTATACTCAACGTAGAAATATACCCTTATAATCAATTCGATTATAACGAGAAATTCATTCGCACCGTCCGAACCCACGGTCTCGCTCGGGAAGCCGTATGAGTGGATCGAAGTGATCTTGGAAATGAAACGCCCGAGGACGGGCTTTCAACCTTTGTCGTGAAGGAGGTGCCGCGCGAGTGGGCCAATGCCTTGCGGCAACGGTGAAGGATGTATACCGCCAGTAAACGCATGCGTCAAAGTCGCTATTGAATGTACAGTTCGTCTAAATGTGCCGTACGTTTGATTTGTGCAAGTAACACTTGGAGAAGTGTCGCATAAAAGAAACGTTTAATTACATGAAGCAGGCAAGCTAAACTTTAAACTTGCACAAATGAGCGTAGGGCGCCCTATTCCAGGGCGCCTTTTTTAAGGATTATCATTAGACTCTCTCCCGGGGGAACTGTGGGTGAAGAAACAACGCATCGTCCTGCTGGCAGCTGTTTTGGCGTCTGCCTTTGGCTTTTTTTTGCTGATCCTGATCCTGCAGATGGTCAGTTTTTTGGTTGACTAGGCACGCGCAAGCGGGATGGATCGCGCAGAGACACGCGGAAGTTTTTTTCGCCAGCGAAACCCCGACGACCTGATGGGGAGTCGCGCCAGCAGGGTGGGAGCCACGTCCAGTGCCACCGACCATGCGAGATGCCGATTGTTGGCGCGTCTGTCAGTTCGCGCGGCCATATTCATTCTGGTGCCGATCTGTTGCCTTTTCTGCTTTTCCCATGCGTTTTAGGCCGAGCCAATTTGTGAAGCGGGCGGTCAATGGATCTGCGCCTCGCGATTGCCTGCCGTTGCCTTTTGATCTGGGCGGCATAATCCGAGAGCGAACACTGCAACCGCGGTTCGAATTGCGCGAAGTTGAACCGGACTTCATCCGCCGTCAGGAAATGGTGGGTTGCGCCGGGAAAGCCGGCGACCATCACAAGGTCGCCTTCCTTGACGCCTGCACAGGCTATGGGTAGCCAACTCTTCGGCCGGTAAGGCACATTGTCGCGCGCATATGGCCGGGAGGAACCATCAGGAGCGACATAGGCGCGATAAAAGCCGAAGTCGCCTGTGTGGCGCGGCCACATCCAATTGTCCGTTTCGCCGCCGAAGTTACCGATGCCGAGCGCGGGCGCATAGACAAGGCGCACGTCCTCGATTTCGAGCTTCTGCTGGAGATAGTAGGAGGCGCCGCCATAATAGGCCCCTACGTCGCAGCGGCGATTGGGCTGTCCTTCACATGCGGCGATCAGGGCCTTGCGGTTCGTGGCGAGCCGCTCATAGCGGGCAAACCCATTCAGCTTGTCCGAGACGCCCTTGAGTATTTCGGCGGTCACATCCCGCATGTCCTCGATCACATGGATTCGGCTGCCTGGCGCCGCGGGCAATTCTTCACCCAGGGCTCTTCGCCAGAAAGCCGTCTGTGAGATAGTCCTGGCCCTCTTTGCTGTGGTATTGGATGGATTCGAACACGCAGTGATGATTGGTTGCGACCAGCCCTTGTGGACTGACGAACGAGGCGGAGCATCCGCCCAGTGATACGATCGCGTTGAGCGGGTCAGCGTCCAGACGGCCGCATGGCCGCGCCCACTTCCGCAGTCTGGCCCGGCATCCACATACCTTCGTCCGCCGACGTAGCCGTGACCGTCCCGAGCAAGGCGATGGCAGTTGCTTTGGCCAAACATTTCAAATTCGAGTTCATGCTGACTGTCGCTCTCATCTTGCCTCCTGTTCTCCGCAGATTGGATTGGTGACTATCGGGATGGCCGGAGTCCTGGCGCCCGCGCGGCGGCCAACACCGTAAACACCGAGTGGACGCGTTAACCGCAAGAGTCCTGATGGCGTTCACCTCTCATATTTGTCGCGCGCAACGTTTGCGGATCATCCGCTGCACCAATCGTGCCAAATGAATAAAGCCTTCAGTTACAAATGGTGAGCCGCCCCATCCATGTCCGATCTCCGACGTCTTTCACGTAAAGGGCTCGGTGCTTCCACGCTCGTTTGCTCTTCGCCCGTCCCTCTTCCGTCTTGACTAGCAGGAGCCTACGGCCTATCTCACTGCCGCGTTAGCACTCGCTTCTGGTGAGTGCTAACCACGCTCCGGCAACGGAGAACCGTTCAACATCCGCACCAGGGAAAACCAAAAATGGCAAAGTCGAATTTCCGGCCGCTGCATGACCGCGTGGTCGTTCGCCGCGTCGAGTCCGAAGCGAAGACCGCCGGCGGGATCATCATCCCCGATACGGCTAAGGAAAAGCCGCAGGAAGGCGAGATCATCGCCATCGGTTCCGGCGCCCGTGACGAGGTCGGCAAGCTCGTCCCGCTGGACGTCAAGGCCGGTGACCGCATCCTGTTCGGCAAGTGGTCGGGCACCGAAGTCAAGCTCAATGGCGAAGACCTTCTGATCATGAAGGAAGCGGACATCATGGGCGTCATCGGCTGACACGCCGCCGCCTTTCATCCGCACCATCCAATCTGAATTTCGGGCGAAATGCCCAGGAGTAAAAAATGGCTGCCAAAGACGTAAAGTTCTCCCGCGACGCTCGTGAGCGCATGCTGCGCGGCGTCAACATCCTCGCCGACGCGGTGAAGGTCACGCTCGGCCCCAAAGGCCGCAACGTCGTCATCGACAAGTCGTTCGGCGCACCGCGCATCACCAAGGACGGCGTCACTGTCGCCAAGGAAATCGAGCTTGAAGACAAGTTCGAAAACATGGGCGCGCAGATGGTGCGCGAAGTTGCTTCGAAGACCAACGACATCGCCGGCGACGGCACCACGACCGCGACCGTTCTGGCACAGTCGATCGTCCAGGAAGGCCACAAGGCGGTTGCCGCCGGCATGAACCCGATGGACCTCAAGCGCGGCATCGACCTCGCCGTCGCCGACGTCGTCGCGACGCTGATCAAGAACGCCAAGAAGATCAAGACCTCGGAAGAGGTTGCCCAGGTCGGCACCATCGCCGGCAATGGCGATGTTTCGGTCGGCTCGATGATCGCGGAAGCGATGCAGAAGGTCGGCAATGAGGGCGTCATCACCGTCGAGGAAGCAAAGACCGCCGAGACCGAGCTTGAAGTCGTCGAAGGCATGCAGTTCGACCGCGGCTATCTCTCGCCCTACTTCGTCACCAACGCCGAGAAGATGGTTGCGGATCTGGAAGACGCCTACATCCTTCTCCACGAGAAGAAGCTCTCCAACCTGCAAGCCATGCTGCCGATCCTCGAGGCTGTCGTGCAGACCTCGAAGCCGCTGGTCATCATCTCGGAAGACGTCGAAGGCGAGGCCCTGGCCACGCTGGTCGTCAATAAGCTGCGTGGCGGCCTGAAGATCGCTGCCGTCAAGGCGCCGGGCTTCGGTGATCGCCGCAAGGCCATGCTGGAAGACATCGCCATTCTCACCGGTGGCCAGGTCATCTCCGAAGACCTCGGCATCAAGCTCGAGAATGTCGGCCTGAACATGCTCGGCCGCGCCAAGAAGGTGTCGATCTCCAAGGAGAACACCACGATCGTCGACGGCGCCGGCAAGAAGGCCGAGATCCAGGGCCGCGTCGCCCAGATCAAGCAGCAGATCGAGGAGACCACCTCGGACTACGACAAGGAGAAGCTGCAGGAACGTCTCGCCAAGCTGGCGGGCGGCGTTGCCGTCATCCGCGTCGGCGGTGCGACCGAAGTGGAAGTCAAGGAAAAGAAGGACCGCGTCGATGACGCCCTCAACGCGACCCGCGCGGCCGTCGAAGAAGGCATCGTTCCCGGCGGCGGCGTCGCCCTGCTGCGCGCTTCGCTGGCCATCACCGTCACTGGCGCCAACTCCGACCAGACCGCCGGCATCGCCATCGTGCGTCGCGCGCTGCAGGCTCCGGCCCGTCAGATCGCGGCCAACGCCGGTGCGGAAGCATCGATCGTTGCCGGCAAGATCCTTGAGAACAAGGGGGCAACCTTCGGCTACAACGCCCAGACCGGCGAATATGGCGACATGATCGCCATGGGTATCGTCGATCCGGTCAAGGTTGTGCGCACGGCTCTGCAGGACGCGGCCTCGGTCGCCGGCCTGCTGGTCACCACCGAAGCCATGATCGCGGAGGCTCCGAAGAAGGAGTCGGTTGGCGGCGGCATGCCGGCTGGTATGCCCGGCGGTGGCATGGGCGGCATGGGCGGTATGGATTTCTAATCCAGCCCCCTATCAACCTACAGCGGAAAGGGCGGCAGCAATGCCGCCCTTTTTTGTGTGCCGAGCATGATCGACAGCTTTAGACGTGCAAGTCCTCTACCCAGCCTGATGGCGGCGAAGCGCAACGGCGTCGTCGTGAGACGGGGTCTGGCCGTGTCCTTTCGTTCAGCCGCTGGTCGAAACTCGTGCTGCCTTCCGCCGTGCCGTCGATCTTTACAGGGCTGAAGGCCTTGCCAAGGGCTGGCAGACCCTGGTTGCGGTAGAACTCATCGCATCGTTCGAAAGGCTCCGATACCTGATCGCCTATGGTCGTCAGCTCTTTCAATTGGAACTCGTTCTTTCGGCCATGATCGTGGTCGGCCTGACCGGATTGGGACCCACGGCCTGCTCACGCTTGCCTAAAACCATCTGCAACGCTGGCGTCCGGAGACCCAGATGAGCCTGATCACGATTATAGGTCTGGATAGGCTGTCGCACGGCGCTTCCATCGCACCGCCGCCCTTCCGCTTCATCGGCCGACATCTACGGCCGCTTGCGGAGCCGATGGCGCTGCTCGCGATTTTGGGAGTTGCTCGCCCATGCCGGCGCTGCTGACCCACGTTTTCTACCGCGGCTGGAAGAGGTGGCGGCCGCGGCATGGCAGAGTTCAGCCGAGGTGGCCTTGGCTCCAATCTTCTGGCGAGCCTGGAACGTGACCTGATCGGTTTCGTGTGTGGCAGTGTGGCGGAAACGCATTTGGCCTGGTGATCGGATTTTCCCGCCTCATCGAACGCCTGAGAGGCTCGTGGTCGCGGTTGTATTACCGCTATTACGTGACCTGATCACGTTGACGATGCCAGCACCTTCATTGGCCACTTTCTGGACCATGTACGTCACATCAGGCTCCCCCGCCCGATCGACACGAGCCGGCTCTGTAACCAAGCCGCCGTCATATAGCGGTTCCACGACGGCACTGGCGGCAGTCGTCTTCTCAGCGGCTACAGGTGGACGTTTCAGCATGACGCCAACGAATCCGATGGCGGCAAGGACAGGCAGACCAAGCACCGCGTAGAAGCTGTACTCCGCTGGAGTTCGCCTCGGAAGTGGAGCGACAAGGGCCTGATTTGTCTTGCCATGCCACATTGTCAGCACGCTTTTCGAAGCCTCTGAATTCCTTAGTGTCCATCCCAGCTCGACCTCCGACCATCCCCATTTCCGGCTGCCCGCGGCACGGCAGCCCTTGGCCTCTAGCTGCGCTCGAGCGGATCAGCCGTGCCGTCTGCCTTCTCTAGCCGATCAAAATGTCTGCACCCATTTGGCAATGGCCGTTTCGCGCAAAAGTATTCCCCCGTGAGCCGACTTTCCGAATTGGCTTAACTTCCAAATCTGTGGCTTTGCCTGCATTGCGGAGCGCGGAGTTCCGACCACTCGCCCAAGGGTATGCCATGGCGTTTCGTCTCTTTGTTCCGATCCTTGCCGGTGCAACGCTGCGCGAGCGGCTGCTCGCCTGCATCGGGGCCATGATCGGCATCGCATTGACTGGCGTGATCAGTGCGCTGGCGAACGGGTCTGGCCCACATGTCGCACTGCTAGTTGCTCCAATGGGAGCATCGGCCGTGCTGCTCTTTGCCGTGCCTTCAAGCCCGCTGGCGCAACCTTGGTCGATTATCGGTGGCAATACGATTTCGGCGCTGGTCGGGGTGATCGTGGCGCATTTCGTGCGTGAACCCGTTCTTGCTACCGGCATTGCGGTGGCGCTGGCCATCGCCGCCATGTCGTTCACGCGCTGCCTGCATCCGCCGGGTGGCGCCGCCGCCTTAACTGCGGTGTTCGGCGGACCGGCCGTCTTCAGTTCCGGCTTGCTGTTTCCCTTCGTTCCGGTAGCGCTGAACTCGATCGTGCTGGTCGCACTCGGCTACGGCATCCATAAACTGTCGCGGCGCAACTATCCACATGTGGCGGCCCCCGCCCTTAAAAGCGCGCATGGAACCATCGATCCGCCGGCGCGGGAGCGGGTCGGCTTCCAGCCCGAGGATATCGATGCCGCGCTCGGCGCGCTGGAGGAAACCTTCGATATCGACCGCAACGATCTTGAGCGGCTGCTGCGGCAGGTCGAGTTGCAGGCGATGGTGCGCTCCCACCGCACCCTGCTGTGCGAGGACATCATGTCGCGCGATGTGATTTCGGTCGATGAACGTGCGCCTGCCGACCAGGCGCGTCATTTGCTGCTCGATCACAACATCCGGACGCTGCCGGTGACCGACGCCGACGGCGGGCTGGTCGGTGTAGTTGGCCTGCGCGAGCTGACGAAGGCGACCGACGCGGTGAGGGCTGTGATGTCGAAGGCTGGCACCGCCTCTCCCGATACGCCGGCGATGAGCCTGCTGCCGGTGCTCACCGACGGCCGCAGCCATGCCGTGGTCATCGTCGATGCCGAGCGACGCATTATTGGGCTGATCACCCAGACCGACCTGCTGGCAGCGGCAGCGCGCGTGCACATGGCGGACACAACGCTGGCAGCGGCATAAAATAGTGATCCGGACTTGCTCAATCCGGGAACCCGATGGGGCGCCAATAGGATAGTGGTATTAAGTGCGGCCTTCCGCCTAAGACAATTCCTTTTTACGAGTAGATCAACCCTGAAACGCGACCGCGTGCTCAGGCATCTGGTTCACGTAGGCCAAGTACGACTGCAACAACGGAACACTCTTCAACCTTGCCGGTGGCCAGAGCCAGTCCGCTATGTCGACCAAAGGCGCGGACTACAAATGGAACCATCTGGTGGACGGCTCCTCTGCAACGATGGTAGCGCGGTTCGCATGTCCAAGGCTGGCTTGAAGCTCTACGTCGCGGGTTGAATGATCCTTGGCAAGGGTCGCGGCTCAGACGCCGAGGACGCGGTTCGCAATTCCATGCAGGTGGTCCTTTCCTTTGGTTCCTGCATTTCGCCTATGGTGAGGCGCGGCCGACTCCCCTCATGCATCACGCCGACGACCGCCGCTTCCTCGCCGCGCCAAGGGTTTGACTAGGCCGACGATAGACCATGCGATAAGCAATTCCGAAACGATGTGGCTTCCTTGCGCCAAGTCGGCTCTGTCGAACAGCGATGTCAACATGATCCTGAGTTCCGAGGGTTCGCCGCGCATCAATCCTATAACCTTGATGACGTTCCTGACTAGGAGGATGAGGCTGCTCCAACACGTCCACGGTGTTAGGAATTGCCATTGCACGAGTTGATCTCGGACTTCTTCGTCGCGCATCGCCAATTTCCAGCCCAATACCGCGCCTACGCTTGGTACCCCAACCACGCGGCCTATCGCCCTCATGCCCGCTTCGAGGACCCTCCAGGATCGGGCCTGTTCGGATAGGTGTGGGAGGCCGAGGCATCAGAGGGAACGGCCAGACGCTACCATGAGGATGCGCCAGCTGCCGAAGAGCCGTACCGTTACCTTCGTCACTGTGCGCAACGCGGGGCGACCGTCGCTTCAGCCATCCGGCTTTGGGTGTCATTTCTCCCCTGGCGGAGTTCACCGCCCCCGACAAAAGCCTGACCTTTGCCAGTCTTCTACGGGCAAGCGTTCGCGCCAAAAGTTCAAAGCCGCGTCCATAACATTCAACAATGAAAGCCAGCCTCATCAGATCGAGCAGAAAGTCGTCGATGGCATGTGTGAGCGCGTCAGACTTTTGTTCAAGCTGAAGCAGCAAGGCGCGCGCCTCTTCGATCGCGGCCCGGCAACCGTCTGCGATTATCAGGAATCAATCCTGTCTAAGATCTGCAAGCCCTCACCTCGCCCCAAGCCAGACTCAGCGCATTGAACGCCGTTGGAGAGAGTTTCCGACGAAAGAACATCGTCGCGTTTCGCGAAAAGGCATCGCTCGGCAAAGTGCCCGTTGATGAAGCATGCTGCGTCAAACGACAAGCAAGAATCCGGGGTCCACCCCGTGATGTCTTCGAAGGCGGGGTGAGCCGGCTCGGGCATGCGTCTCGGCCGCAACCCTTAATCACGAGGACCTGTGCCGCAAGGCAAACAGTTTCTCTCTATTCTTCTAGCCGCCACGGTTCAGCCTAGATTACATGGGAAACGGCAATAACGCAAAGCAAAGGTTGGCAAAATGAGTAGGGTGGCTGGATCAAATGATGATTTGGCTGCACCAACGACCTTTGCGCCACTTTTGCAGCCCACCTTTCGTTCGATCTGGCTCGCCACGCAAGTCTCGAGCCTCGGCTGGTTAATGCAGACTGTTGCCATCAGTTGGCTGATGGCTACCATCTCGACTTCCGATCTGATGGTTGCGCTGGTGCAGGCTTCATCGAACCTGCCCGCTTTCATTTTGTCCGTGTTCGCCGGGGTTCTCGCTGACAATTTCAGCCGTCGCAGGGTTATGTTCGCGGGCCGCTGCCTTATGGTGATAGCATCTGCGATGCTGACCGCTGTTGTAGCGCTGGGCTTTCTCGACCCATGGATGATTCTCGGCTTCAGCTTTTTAATCGCATGCGGCGGCGCTCTCAACGATCCCGCCTGGCAGGCGTCGGCTGGCGATATGGTGGACCGGCGCGATGTTCCCGCTGCCGTTACCCTGCTTTCCGTTGGCTTCAACACCGTACGGACCGTGGGCCCGGCGCTCGGCGGCATCGTGGTTGCCTCCTTCGGGCTTTTGGCCGCTCTTACCGTGACCACCCTCACCTATTTGGTACCCTTGGCCACCATATGGCGCTGCAAGTGGAAGGTCCGCTCGTCGCCTCTTCCGCGCGAGTCGATGAGGAGGGCCATCTATGACGGGCTGCGCTTCACGGCGATGTCATCGGAAATCAAAGCGGCGATCGCACGCGGAACCCTCTTTGGCCTGGCGAGCATCGCCATACTCGCGCTGCTGCCGCTGATTGTCCGCGACCAGTTGGGAGGAGGCCCGCTCGCCTATGGCACGCTCATGGCAGGTTTCGGAACAGGCGCGGTCTTCGCCGGCCTCTCCAACAGCCTGTTCAGACGGAGCTTGTCGCAAGAAAAGCTGATGAGGCTCTCCTGCGTCGCCTGCGCGGCGTGCTCCCTCTCCCTGGCGCTTACCTCTTCGATCGGCGTGGCGGCAATTGCACTTGCTTTGGGCGGCGCAGGCTGGGTCACTGCCTGGTCCGGGGTTGGCGTGAGCGTGCAGCTGGCAAGCCCGCGCTGGGTCGTGGGGCGCACGATCTCCATCTACTATGCATTGATAGACGGCGGCATAGCGGCCGGCAGCTGGGTGTGGGGCACCGTTTCCCAGAACCATTCGCTGACCTGGGCGCTAGAGGGTTCCGCTGCGGCCCTGCTGCTCGTTGCTGCAGCCGGCGTTCTGTTTCCTCTTCGCGAGCGCCGCGAGTCCGAGCCCGATCCTTTGGAGGAATTCGACGCCCCAGCTGTCGCTCTCAGTTTGAAGCCGAGAAGCGGCCCGATCGTGGTCAAGATCGAATATCTGATAGCCGAGAGAAATGTCGAGGCCTTCCTCGACCTCATGCGGCAGCGGCGTCATGTACACAGCCGCGTCGGTGCTCGGAACTGGACGCTCCAGCGCAACCTTCAGAAGCCTATGCAGTGGACAGAAACGTTCCGAACGCCGACCTGGACCGACTACCTTCGCCTCAATCATCGTCTCACGGAAGTAGACAAGGAACTGGACGAGCGTGTCTTCCAGTTACACGCGGGAGAGAAAGCGCCTCAAATGACGCTTTCGATTGAGCGGCCGACAAGCTCGGCCCGGAAACCCGACCAGTCAATCCTTCACCTTCCCCGTCATTGAAGCCTGACCTTCCCATATCTGGGCATCAGCGATCGTTAAAGATCCGGGTGATGGATGAGAATCTCGGCGGCATCCGTGTCGTGCGTGCCTTCGCCGCGCAGCCGCACGAGCTGGAAAAGTTCGACCGCGCCAAGCAGGACGCGCCTTGATCTCGCCAATGAGCGCGTTGACATCCGTGTCGGCAACACCAGCGCCATGAATTTCTCGTTCTTGACCGCCATGGGCCTGGTGCTCTGGTTCGGTGGCCAGAAAGTGATCGCAGGTCAAATCAGCGTCGGCACGCTGGCCCTGTTGCTCACCTTCATGACCATTCTACAGATGCGGGTGCGCTAGCTCGGATTGATGGTCAACTCGTTCGCGCGCGCCTCGACCTGCGGCACGCGGCTGTTCGAGTTGCTCGACGCCGAACTTGACATCGAGGACGCGGCGGGCGCCAGGGATCTCGTCGTCACCGACGCTTGCTGCGCTTCGACAATGTCGGTTTCTGCTACGCGGGCTCGGGCGGCCGCCCGACGCTCTCCGGCATCTCCTTCGAGGCGAGCAATGCATCGCCGTCTAGGCAAGGCGAATGCTCCGGACTTCCCAGCCTTTCTTGCCTTGCCCGCATTCGACAAACACCTTCTGTCCCGCCACCAGCACGCTGAGCCCTGAGCGCGTCAGGGCGCTGGCATGAACGAAGACGTCCTTCTCACCGTTATCAGGAGCAATGAAGCCGAAGCCCTTTTCGGGTTTGTACCACTTGACCGTGCCCCCGCTCTCCAGCTGCGCACCGGTTTCAACGAAGGTCCCTCCAGCGACGCGCGTATGTGACGGAGTTTTCGCGCGGTGATCGCCGATCTCCAGCACCTGCGCGACTTGATGACCTTTTGGACTTTTTTCGACCGTGATCTTGAGAGGCGTTCCCGCGGCAACATCCCGGCTTCCGGCCGCCTCTAACACTCGCACGTGCAGATAGGCCTCCGTGCCGTCCGACAGTTTGACGAAGCCAAAACCCTTGCTGACTGTGAACCACAATACCTCCGCATCGACAGGATCTGCCGTCACGGTCGGCGGGCGCTGAAAATAGCTTGGCTCGGAAGTCCGTTCCGAAAAGGAAACGGGGTCATCGTCATAGCGATGCCGGCGTGGCTCGCGATGGTCTCGATATTTGCCCATGATCATCTCGACTGGCATGGATGGCGCACTGCGCTACCGTCAAGATAATCTCAATCGGGCGACGCGTTTATGTCAAAAAGGCCGTGAAGACCGCAGCTGTGCCCGGCCTATCGGCCGAACCCTTTGAAACTAGATTCATTTCCCCTGAAACAATAGTGCCGGCGAGTCGATTTACTGACTCGCAGAGGTTGTGTTGGAGCGAGAGTGCGATGATGCTGGCGCGGGCGCACTGGAAGGGCTTTATCAGGCATTCCGGAAAGCCTGCTCCGGGTTTCTTCAAAAGGAACCGAACGGCGGGTCCACGACCATTTGCGCCGGCTCCAGGCTACGGCGCAGGTCTGACCGTGCATGATCATCATCTCCAGCGTCACGCCCAGCGTCGACGCCAAGCCGTGGAGAACTATGCCGCGCTGTCGCCGACGAGAACAACGCCGCAATGTCGATCGACGAGCTTTGAATCGGCGCACTCAATGGGCCTCCTTCCCCAAGCACGGATGTCGCGTTGGCACTTTTTATGCAGCTGCGAAGAGCTAAAATCGCCACGACGGGTGGTGTTGACGCGCCGACAATTATCAGACAAAAACGGAATTCAATCGGTTCAGCGGCCTACGCGGCAGGGCTCTGCTCAACAACCTCGGGGACCATGGACGAACGCGCAAAAGGGATTAGGAAAGGCGGAGCTAGAGGCAAGGCCAACGACGTCAATGCGGAACTAATCGCCGTTGTGGTCGCCATGGACAGCAGCGCCCCCTGCGTTCTGACCATCCCGCAGGCAAACGCCCTGCCCTCGGGCCCGTTCGAGCTTGCTCACCGTTCGCTGCAGTCGGGCCTCAGGGGATGGGTGGAACAACAGACCGGCCAGCCGCTCGGCTATATCGAACAGCTCTACACCTTCGCCGATCGCGACAGGGTTGGCGCTGACGACCGCGTGGTCTCTATCAGCTATCTGGCGCTCACCCACCAAGACGAAGCTGGCGACCCGGCCGGGCGACACTGGGGAAGCTGGTACGACTATTTCCCGTGGGAGGATCACCGCTCCGGCACACCGGCGGTCGTGTTGGACGAATTGCGGCCGCGCCTGATGGAATGGGCGGATGGCACTGACGACAGTACGACACGCCTCGACCGACGACGGCGGGCGGCGATCGCCTTCGGCTTTGACGACCGCCATTGGAACGAGGAACTCGCGCTTCAACGTTATGAGCTGCTCTACGAAGCCGCCCTGGTGGAGGAAGCAATACGCGCCGGACATTCCGCTGCGCCCACCTGGGTCTCGGGCAGATCGATGATCGCCGATCATCGTCGCATCCTGGCGACCGGCATTGCGCGGCTGCGCTCCAAGATCAAATATCGGCCGGTCGTATTCGAACTGATGCCGCCGGTCTTCACGCTTTTGCAGCTGCAGCGCACCGTGGAGGCGCTTGCCGGCAGGCTCGTGCGTAAGCCGAACTTTCGCCGGCTGATCGAGCAGCAGGAGCTGGTCGAGGAGACCGGTGAGACAACCGCGGAAACCGGCGGCCGGCCGGCGCAACTTTATCGCTTCCGTCACGCCGTTCTCGACGAGAGGGTGATAGCCGGAACAAAATTGCCGCTCTCGCGGGCTTGACCCGCCTTGCGCCAGCAGCCCTGACGATGTCGCGGACGGCTTGGCCCTTGTGAGAACCGGGATTGTCGAGAATGACGATGTCGCCCGGATTCAGTGTTTTGTTGAGTTCGGTTTCGACATAGACGCGAAAGGCCTGCGTATTGATGGGTCCATCAATGACCCAAGGCGCCTCCACCCGATCATGCCGCAGCGCGGTGATGAAGGTCATCGTCTTCCAATGGCCATATGGTGCGTGGGCCATCAGCCGCTTACCGCGCACACCCCAGCCGCGCAACGGCGCCATGTTGGTCTTGACCCATGTTTCATCCAGGGAGACCAGGCGCGTAGGGTCAATGCGGGTCTGATAGCGCATCCATTGCGCACGCCCGCGCATCAGCTTTGGCTTGAGCTGCTCGGCCGGCAGAACGGTTTTTTTGAAGCTCTTGCCCTCGCGGTGCAGGAAGCGACCGACGCTCGCAGGAGACCACGTTCAGCCAGTGCCGCCGTCAATTGATGAAGCGTCATGTTGGCATCTCGCTCAACCTCGCCCAGGACGAAAGCACGGTGCTCCCCGTCGATCAGATAGGGCCGATGACCACCCATCTTGCCGGGTGCCGCACTGCCACGGCGACGCTTGCGGCCTCGGGCGTTTCCTGGGCGAAGGCGGTGGCGATGAAAGCCGAGACGACGCCACAGACTGGGCTGGCGGATAGTAGTTCGCGAGTCAGCCACGGTAGCGGTCGCTACGAAGCGCGCAGCACTTTGTCATCGGTACATTCCGTCCCATGCCTGAAATGAGCAGTGCAGCCATGTCGCCTCCTCCGCAGTCACCGTGGCGAAAGCAATCCTTCCGCTGCCACACGGACCTAATGTCGCTTGGCACTAGCTTGCTTCAGCAAACCACTTAGCGCAATTCTCAGGAGCTACCGTGCCCGCACCGCAGGCGAGGTCCGGGGAGGCTTGCTCACTCAGTTTGCCATTCTGGAAAGTCGCGTTCTTGCCAACGCGCATATTCGAGATATTCTCTCGCAATCGCCTCTACAAGATCTTGTTGGAGCTCTTTGCGAAGGCACGGCATTTCGCTGATTGCCAAGCTGTGCTCTCTCGCAAAACGAATGGCGCAACGATATCCGTCAACGTCTTCCAAAGTGAGACGGACTGCATCTTCCTTCCACTGATCCGCAAGTTCCTGCAGCAATGAAGGTTGTCCTTCTCTTGTGACAAACATGTCTGTGACCCGACGCTTGGCTCTCTCCAGAAAGGCGTCCGAGTTGCCGAGCCGCAACCGCCTTACATGCCACCGAAAAGCGCCATCCCAATGCTGACTTCGCGCCATTAAATTGAGAAGGGAGATCGAACCGCCTTCGAGGATGAGCCCCGGCTGGGAACTACGCTCATCCACTTGCATTATCAGCTTACGATGGGCGGTCTCGGCGTCGATGATGCCCGCGGTTAGCGGGCGCGAATCCAAGTAGATCCGCCGGGTAGATTGCAGTTCGGAATCCGAGGGACGCCCGCTGCCGGTGGCGATTTGAGGACAGCATTGTACACGATCCAGCGCAATGACCGGCCATCCGGTCTCTCGTGCAATTTGGATTGCCGCGTCTGTTTTGCCGCTGCAGGTCGGCCCGTAAATCAAATAGATTAGCATGTGTATGCCGCATAGTTTATCGGAACTAACCGCCCCCCAAGCACAAGATACTCGGTAGGCTTTCACCGGACTTGTCGCAAACATTTTGACAAGCGGCGATTATGCCCTGAAACGACGCCATTTTCGAACTTTGTGAAGTCCGAAAGGGCGCAAGCAGCCCGTTCTGGTCGTTCAGTCCAGTCACCGACGCCTCTGTTTGACGTTTGACGACGGTCCACTTTGCACATCTCATGCCGACTGTGACGCAACGCGGCACCGCAGGATGGTGACCTCGTTGTCTCCGGCAAAAGATCCTTGCGCGTCTTGGGTTAATCGAGGCGGCGGCGCACGGGCGCCTTATTGTCTCGGAACATGGCCAGGAAGGCGGCTGATCAACAAAAGTGGAAGACGGTGTCCCGACGACCTCACCGATTTGTGAGGCGACCGAGGATCTGCCCGACATCGTCGATCTCGTCCTCGAGGTGGGCCGTGTGCCGGCCGCGCCGCCAAAGCCTCCTCCCCTGCCGGTCCGGCTGGAAGCCTCGTCGAAACGGCACAGGAGTACACCAAAGCCGCCAGCGCGCAAACACACAGACCGCCGGCGCCAAGGATTTGGCGCTTTTTGCGTGGCGTCCGCTCCGATCTTCCGGAAGGGGAGCTGACTGCTGTTTTTTGGGCACTCGCTGCGCATCGCCGCTGCGCAACGCCGAACTGGACATCGAGCGGCTACGCGATGAACCGCATGGTCTGCCATTGTGAGGCTCTTGCTCGACACTAATGGCCTCTCCGAGGTGACGAGGCCGAGCCCTGACGCGCGCGTGCTGGAATGGATGACGGGCTCGATGAAGACCGCTCATTTATCAGCGTTGTGTCGATCGCCGAGATCCGGCGCGGCGCTGCCCTCATGGACAAAGGTCGGAAACGTGACGCACTGGCCGGATGGCTCGCCCGGGACCTGCCGCAGCGCTTCGAGCCGAGAGTCCTGCCCGTGGACGAACTGGTTACCCTGGCCTGGGGCGACCTGACGGGCCTCGCGAAGCGGCGTGGTCGCGGTCTGTCATCGATGGACGGGCTGATTGCAGCCACCGCGATTTCCTGACCCATCACATGGCGGGGATATTCATGCGCTGACGGCGAAACACCCAGATGCCCCGCACCTACCACGATCAATATGGAAACGCCTCGGTGGCAGCCACGAGGTCGATGTCATTGAAGATGAGATGAAATAGGCGGATCAGCTCTGCTTTTCGCATCCTTGACGCGCGCTTCATGACAGGCCTCGGCCGAGGGCGTCGAGTTTAGCTTCCGGTTGGATGCTTGCCCTCACCTGTGGCTATGCTTACGGCCATCCCGATCGAGAAAAGCATCGAACGCGGCAGCGACAGCGCGAATTACAAAGCGATGCTCCCGCCGTACGCGGACAAAACCGTTTTCGAAGTCCACTATCCCGTCCTCGGCCAGCATCGCCAAGCGTTCAGCTAAATCGAGAAGACGGATCGGATCAGATTCGTGGGCGGCACAGATTGCCTGCACATCGGCCTCGAGATCGCACATTAGTCGCTCGATAATTGCGGCTCGCACGCGGTCGTCGTCGGTGAGGCGATAGCCCTTTGACGTCGCCAGACGGCCAGCTGCGATGTGCTGGATGTAGGAATCCCGTGTAACTTCGTTTTGGACGTACCCCTCGCCGACGCGGCCGATAGCCGACGCGCCGAAACCGATCAGGGTTCTGCAGGTGGTGGCCGAGTAGCCCAGCGAGTTACGCCGCAGGCGACCCGTTTTCTGTGCCAGCGCGAGCTCGTCGTCCGGCAAGGCGAAATGGTCGAGCCCGATCTCGCGGTAGCCGGCGGCAATCAGCGTCGCGGCCACGGCCGCATACTGTTCGGCGCGGGCAGCGCTGCCCGGAAGAACTGCCTCCTCGATGAGGCGCTGATTCTTTATAAGCGACGGGATGTGCGCATAGCCGAACACCGCAAGCCGGTCGGGGCGCATTGCGACCGCCGCCCTCGCGGTCTCGACGCAGGACTGCACCGTTTGATGCGGGAGACCGAAGATGAGGTCGAAGTTGATGCGGCTTACTCCATGCCGGCGCAGCATTTCCACGGCAGCCGACGTCTGCGCCTCACTCTGAACCCGGTTGATTGCTTTTTGAACAATGGGATCGAAGCTCTGCACGCCGAGACTCACACGGTTCACGCCGGCTGCTCCTAAGGCCTCGGCCATCTCGGCCGTGAACGTGCGCGGATCAATCTCGACGGCAACCGTAGCTGTTTTCGTGAGAGCGAAGCGGCGTCGCAGGAACTCCATCAGAGCCAGGAACTCGGCTGGTCCTATGAGAGACGGCGTTCCGCCGCCGAAATGCATGTCGCTCACGGGCAGCGTCTGCGGCGCTCGCTCCGAGACCAAACGGATCTCGTCACGCAGGGCCGCCAGATAGTTGAGGATCGGCGCATCATGGCGGGTGATGGTGGTGGGGAAGCCACAATACCAGCAAGCTGATCGGCAGAACGGAACGTGGAAATAGAGCGACACCGGATCGTCAGCCGGCAGGTTCCTGAGCCATTCCTCATAAGCCTCGGCGCCGACCGCCCCAGAGAACTCTGACACAGTCGGATAGATAGTGTACCAAGGCAGGCCGGCCTCGCGATATTTTGTGGTCTGCAACAGTTACCGTCCCATGCTGATAACCGCCAACCTTACCGCTGCGCTCGCCTGTGTCTTTGCGCTATGTCAGTCCGTTCCGCTTTGGGCTCGAAACTTGTATTTCTCAGCAATAGCGGCCGTTCAGTCTTGGCTGGACGGTCAGCGACTGGCCATGGCTGTTCCCGCCGCGACCCTCACGCGCACCGTTTGGTTCCACCATCCCTTCCCTTCAGCCTGCGCCTGGTCGAGTAGATTCTGCTGAGCGCGGCTGCCGCATCCAACGAGATAACACGGCGTTGGGACCAGACTTTGCTCGCCAGCTAGCGCAGCCCCATAGTGATCTCTGGCATCTCGATGAGCTCGTTGTGTGAATTGCTGGCAAGAAGCATTAGCTGTGGCGCGCCGTCTATCAGGACGAGAGGCTGCTCGACGCGACCGTCAGGTCGGCCGCAATGCCAAGGCCGGCGCGCCTACTGACTCCGTGGTGGAGGCAAGGCTGCGCGTCAGCGCGTGATTACCGATCATCGCGCTCGCCAAAATGACGGCGTCGTACCGAGCGGTGCCGCCGCATGATGTCTCAACGTCGGGGCTCACAGCAACAAAGCTGTCGCCATTGAACGAAACTGTCGCGAAGCGAACAGACGAACCGTAGCCGAAACGTTTGCCGTTCGTGCTTGGGTTGATCCGCAAGGCAAAAAGGAAGGAATAGCGAACCAAGGTCCGCCGGCACACTTGAGCTTCAAGCCGCAGCTGCGTCGTCAGGATGGCACGTCATTTGCAGTAGAAGCCTTTGTGACGGCCCGCCCACAACTAGCGGAGATGACGGGGATGATTTGTACAGAAATGTTGGATGGCGTCGTTTCGGCGATTATTATATTTGTAATAACAATCGCATATTTGTAACAATAACACCCAATCATATTCTCAATTTCTGATGAATATCTGGCGTGACGAGCGCATCAAAACTGCTCAAATTCAACTCAATGCGCATCGTTATCGACTGTTTCCTTAGCAAGAGTTCATCACTGACGTCCATTCCTTTTACTCTTTGAACGGAGATCAACAATGAACATTAGGAGCCTCCTCCTCGGCTCAACTGCGGCACTGATTGCCGTTTCCGACGCTCGCGCCGTGACCGCCGTTGCCGAGCCTGACCCGACTGAGTACGTTAAAGTCTGCGACGTCTACGGCTCGGGCTACGTCTACATTTCAGGCACTGAGACCTGCGTGCGCATCGGCGGCTATGTCCGTTACGACGTCGGCTTGGGCCATGTCGGATTGGTTGATCACGCAAGAACCTCGGATGTGAGGACTGGTGAGCATCAGGGCACATGGCAAAACAACACGCGCTTCACATTGAAAACTTGGACCGGCCAGGAGACCGAACTCGGCACGTTGAAGACCTACACCGAAACCCGCATGAACTTCGGCAACCGCCACACTTCGGTTTCGGACAGTTCTCGGTCCTATGCCTTCAACGGAGACAGCACCTTGACTTTCGCCTGGATTCAGCTTGGTGGCCTCCGAGTTGGTAAGGACTGGTCGGCCTTCGACATGTTTATTGGCGGCGCGGGTGACGTACTCAACCAGACGCCGGTTACGTACGGCGCTTTCGATACCAATGTGGTTCAGTACTACTTCGACGCCGGGAACGGCTTTTCGGCCGTGGTTTCGCTCGAAGAAGGCTCGGGCGTGGTCGGCACAATCGACAGCTACGCACCGCACGTAGTCGGCGGCTTGAAATACACACATGGCTGGGGCGCGATCACCGGCGTTGCCGCTTATGATAGCAACTACGAATCGGTGGCCGCCAAGGTCCGTGTCGACATCAATGTCACCAACGAACTGTTGCTGTTCGGAATACTCGGCTACGGTTCCAACGGCAAGCTCAACGACGACTCCACGAACGCCATCGACGCTCATGGTCGCGGCTTCTATAAGAGTTGGGGCGGGAACTGGGCTTTCTGGGCTGGCGCCACTTACAAGCTAAACGAGACAACTTCGTTCAACCTTCAGCTCTCCGGTGATCAGCTCAAGAACCATGGTGTCGCTGCAAACGTCGCCTATGCGTTTCTTCCAGATTTCACAGTTACGGCGGAACTCGACTATGGCCGATACGGTAACTTCGCCGTCGGCAAGGTGGACGGCGCTTCCAACATGAATTGGACCAACGCCAACAAGAAGAGCAGTGTCGGCGGAATCCTGCGTTTCGAACGCTCATTCTAACGGATGAAAGGGCGCTGAGGCAGGCATCGCATGTACTTGTCGTCGGCGGATCGGACTCCAGTGGGGTGCCGGAATCGCGCGCGATATCGAGACGCTCTCCTCCATGGCGCGTGCGCAGCTGCCTTGCCGTCACTGCGGTGACGGTGCAAACACACGACAGCGTCACGGACATCCTTCATCTGCAACCCGGTCTGGTGGCCGATCAGATGCGTGCAGCGATCTCGCGGGCGTCGCGGCGTAGTGAGCGCGGGCGCGGCCGTGATGATCGTGGCGGGAGGGAGAGGTAAGGAGCGTCTTTCCTTTGAGAATTCGCGTTTACGGGTACCCACGATGCACAACGGGCGAGTTTTTCAAAGAGGCGCGTCCTCCTTCGAAGCGCTTCGGAGGGCCAGGCTCTAGGCTCGCCCCGAGCCCCTGCGTAGCCTGCGGGGGAGCTGGGTCTCGGCCCATCCGGGTAACGATCCTTCGCGCGGTTATGGAAACGATCGCATTTGCCGATTATCGCATAAAAAACTTGTTATCGCACGACTAAAAAAACTTGCAACTCCACAGCATCATTGACTTGTGGCCTATCAGCACTACATACTTGTAATCGCACAGCTCTAAAAACTTGCAAAGGCACGGCCATGGCCAAGCCCCATGAAAAACTCGCTGTATCACTGGCCGTCCTCAAAGAGCTGCAGGAGGGTGGGCGGCGCATATTCAAATCAGATGAGCTGACCCGCGTCCACCGGGAGCGGCTGCTGCAGAACGGGTTCCTGCGCGATGTTATCAAAGGCTGGCTCATGTCGACCGGCCCGCAGGCACGGCAGCAAGACACCACCCCTTGGTACGCGAGCTTCTGGGAGTTCTGCTCCCTTTACTGCAATGACCGGTTCGGCAAGGACTGGTTCCTCTCACCGGAGCAGTCGCTGCTTCTGCACGCGGAAGCGCCCACTATTCCGCCTCAGGTGGTGGTGAACACCCCCAAAGGCACGAATAACAAAATCGACCTGCTGTTCGGCACTTCGCTCTATGACCTCAAGGTCAAGGAGATGCCGGCCGAACTGACAGAGAAAAACGGCCAGCGCGTGTTCACTGTCGAGGCCGCCCTTACCCGGGTGCCGGAAGCGTTCTTCCAGCGCGCCCCTATCGAGATGCAGATCGCCATGGCGTCGGTGCGCGACGTATCAACCGTTCTGGCCCTGCTGCTTGATGGCGGCCATTCCGCCGTGGCGGGACGGCTTGCGGGGGCCTTCCGTCGCGTAGGACGCGACTCCTTTGCCAATGAAATCGTGGCCGCCTTCAAAGCCGCCGGCTATGACGTGCGCGAATCCGATCCGTTCGCGGGACAAATTGGAGTGACAACTATTGCGGCGGGCGTACCGCCGTTGGTCGCCCGCCTGCGCGCGATCTGGCAATCGCAGCGCGAAGCCATCATCGAGATATTCCCGAAGGCACCCGGACTGCCGTCCGACAAAGACGCCTATATGAAGTTCGTCGAGGATATCTACGAAAGCGACGCCTACCATTCGCTGTCGATAGAAGGGTACAGCGTCACCCCGGAACTCATCGACCGGGTGCGCGAGGGGAGCTGGAATCCGGAGATTGATGAAGAGGACCGCAAGAACCGAGATGCGCTTGCCGCGCGTGGCTACTACCTCGCGTTCCAGAAGGTCAAAGACTCTGTTGCCGCGATCATCAATGGCAAGCCAGCCGGCGCGTTGACGCGGGACACTCACCGGGAGTGGTACCGGGAGCTGTTCGCGCCGTCAGTGACCGCCGGCATCCTCAAAGCCAGCGCGCTTGCGGGATATCGCAATCACCCTGTGTACCTGCGCGGCTCGCAGCACGTGCCGCCGCGTACCGAAGCGGTGGCCGATGGTATGAATGAGCTGTTCGACCTGCTGGAGGCGGAGAAGGAGGCCTCCGTGCGTGCCGTGCTGGGGCATTGGCTTGTGGGCTATGTGCACCCCTATCCGGACGGCAACGGACGAATGGCGCGGTTCCTCATGAACGCGATGCTGGCTTCAGGCGGTTACCCCTGGACAGTCGTCAGAGTCGATGACCGGAAGGCCTACCTCGCAGGGCTGGAGGAGGCGAGCGGCAATATGAATGTGAAAACGTTCGCCGCCTTTCTCGGCGAACGGGTGAAGTGGTCTATGGAGAAGGCGGCGTGAGGTCGGTGGTGTGCCATGTTTAACTTGCTTGTCTCGGGCCACGGCGAGTGGTGGGAAACGCCGCCGTTCACGTCAACCATTGACCGGTTCAAGGAATCTAGCGGCGCCGAGGCCGAGGCTATCGACCTCGCGCCCTGAAACATTGCGCCGGCTGGAGGAAATCCCGGCGCTTTTGATGTACGAAGTCGGGGCGGGAGGCCCGCACGCGCGCGTGGTCCGGCACAGCCGCATACGCAATATCGTTCGGCGCGGACACGAACTGGCCTTCACCTTCGAGCCCGATCCGAAACATGCCTTTCTCGACCGGTCAGCGGTGTTGAGAATTGCGGACCGGCTGGGCATTCAACAGTTCGAACAGCACCGTACGCTGGGCGATCAAGGATGGTGACATTCCGGCCGAGCTGATTGCCACCAGCACCGCTGAACGGGCGCAGCGCACCGTTGCCGTGGTTGCGGCAGAATATGTAGAAGCGCGCCGCGAGGGACGAAGGAGAGAAGCTGCCGAACTGGCCGAAGAACTGGAGGATTTTCCTCCCTCCCTGGAGAAAGCACTGTCGCTCGTGCCGGCGCGTATCCTTCAGCAGCCGACACCCGAATTATACCCGATCCTTGGGATAGAGCCCCGCACGCCCGAAGGCCGCAACGCCGTCGTGGCCGTCGTCGCAAGGGATCACAATGGGCAGGACTTGCCTGCCGACTGGTCTTATTCGCTGGCGTGGTTCCTGGACCTTTACGGCAGCGCGACGGAAGCGGGGCGCCTTGACGGCGCGCTGGCCGAATGCGCAACGCATATGATCGCGCTCGGCACTGGCGAGGGAGAAGCCGCCGCCCCGGTTGAAGATATCGGCTACGCACTCTGGCGCTGTTCGCGAAGCCCGAAACTTATCGGCGATCTGCGCCGGGAATCGCTGAGATAGCGCAGGAGGTTTTGTCGCTTACCAAAATCAACTGGAACTCGACCCAGATCAATCAGAAGCTTCCCATTCCCATTCTAGCAGCCAGAAGAGTGGGTGAGCTCTTTAAATATCTATCCGAGGAATCGATAAGCTCAGACTATCGCAGGTATGCATAGTTTTTTCTGTTATATGGTCTGCTCGGCTGCAGGCAAAGAGCCCCGGATAAACTTCAGCACGAAAGCAGAATTGAATGAAGGTGGGCTACACGGAGTTCTCATTTGGGTATGCCTTCACCGAAAGCCTTATCCGGTCATCGTCAGCCGCACCTGTAGGCGCGCCGGTCTTTCCAAACCTCATACAGGAGGGGCATTCTGGCTTTGACATCCGCATCAATTTCCCAGGGGTTCCGCTGTTTTTCCAGTACAAGCTTCCGGAGCTGATGAAGCGAGGAACTGCGTTTGAGATTGCGAGCGGACATTGTCCCGGTTTGTCGATACCATTTTTTCGGATTGCGATGATGCGCAGGGATGTGTCGCGTCAGCATGAACTGCTTCTTCGGCTTGAGGCGCGCTATCCGTCAAACGTCTTCTATGCGGCTCCTTGTATTGGAAACATCAGCGATTTCGACCGCTCTTATAATGGAGCAACCGTAGCACGGCAGTCCATTTTGGTCTCACCAGGGGATATTGGGCCCTTGCCAGACGACAAAGCGTACAGCCTTGCCTATAAACCTGGACTGGCAACTGGATATTTTTGCTCGAAACCCAAGCCCACCAAAGTTCAAACGTTTGATGATCTCGCTGCGCTCTTTAAGGAGCAGTTCGCCGAGAAGCGTTTTGCGGAAGTCGGCGAGGCGGCGCGTGAGATGCCCGAAAACCTACTTGAGCTTGCTTCGCCGTCAATGCGGCAAGCCGAACAGCTCATTGCTGAACGGGTCGGCGCGAGACGCATTCAGATTCTAGACGGCGCAGCCAGACCGCCCGAGGAAGAGCGCGCAGTCACTGACATTCTCGGAGCGCGGGAAATTGCGCGTGTCGATCTTGGCGTCGACCTGCTGGTGGCCCAACCACGCTAACGACATCATACCTCGCTGATTAGCCCAGCTTTTGTCTAGGCCACAGTTATGAGACTACGAACTACTTGGCCAGGAAGAAGATCGGATTGAAAGCGAACCTTCCTTGTCATCTTTGCATCACGGTCAGTCTGCACGAGATTGACCGCTGCAAGCCGGGAGCAAGACCGGGCTGCGCAAACGTTGCAACAGATCCTTCAAGGAAATTCACAGACTCTTAGCAACTCCGGTTCGCTGTGAATGGTAGGCTTATTGCAACGTTTGAGTCAGTGGGGTCCGAACCGTGGCTTATTCTCCGACCCGCCGAACTGCGTGCAATTTCGGCTAAAGGCAATGGCAAGAAGAGCGCCCATCTTGTTTGTTCGACACAGCCATATCGCCTCAAAACAGTATCTTCACGGCCACCGAGATTGTCCGGTCGGTGGACAAGCAACCATATTATTTGGTTCGAAAGCTGCAACATCTGTGGAGAACGCGAAATGACAAATTCAGTAGGACGAGTGCCCAGGCTTTCCAAGTGGCTTGGTCCTGACCAATGCTGACACTGGTCAGTCGACTACGGACGGCAGCGCATTTAGATCGCCTTCGAATTCTAGGCCTTTGCGCGCACGCGGACCTAACTGTCTGCCAGCTAGCGGAGATTCTGGGTCTGCGTCGTGAGCACGTTGTACGACACGTCCGGCTGCTGGCCAGAGCCGACTTTCTTTACTGCAACGAACAACGTCCGTGGTGCTCGTACAATCTCAAAACAGGAGGTAAGGACGGCGGGCTGGTTCAATTGTTGGTTGATCTCCTGCCCCACGGCGATGGCTATCACAAACGAGACCTTCAACGGCTCGAAGCGGTACGAGACACGCGGCCGAAGGGGACCGCATGCTTGACCGTGAAATAGATCAATCCAATTGGAGCGCGAAGCTACCATGGACAACTCCGCCGACAGCGCCATCGCGCAGCCCGACACTTACGGACGGTCTCGCTTGGCGACGGTTGATTGCCGCGTTCACGAACTGCTTCTAAGACAGGAGCGGCAGGAGCGGACGACGCTCAAACTGATCGCATCTGAGAACTTTGCCTCCTCGGCCGTGCTGGAAGCAACCGGTTCGATTTTCATGAACAAGTACGCCGAGAGGTACCCCGCTGCGCGCTACTACGCGGGAAACGAGATCGTCGATGAGCTTGAGAACCTCGCCATTGAGCGCTTGAACACGTTATTCGGCAGCGAACACGCCAACGTCCAGCCTTATTCCGGCTCGCCGGCCAATCAGGCTGTCTATCGAGCGCTTTTAAGCCCCGGTGACAAGGTGATGGGTTTGCCAATTCCGGGAGGGGGCCACCTCACTCATGGTTGGGCCATCAATTTTTCCGGAACAGACTATAAGCGCGTCCCCTATGGGCTGCACGAAAAGACGCGGCAAATTGACTATGACCGTTTGCGCGAAACAGCAAAACGCGAACGGCCTCGGCTCATTTGGGCTGGCGGTACTGCTTATCCCCGTATCTTTGACTACGCGGCAATGGCAGAAATCGCTCTGGAGGCGAACTCCTACCTCGTGGCCGACATCGCGCACATCAGTGGCCTGATTGTCGCTGGAGTGCATCCGAACCCCGTACCCCATTGCGACGTCGTCAGCAGCACGTCTCACAAGTCGATCCGCGGTCCCCGCGGTGGCTTCATTTTGTCAAGGAATGAAGATCGCTATCAAGCGCTGTATCATTCGAAGGGCAAATACAATCTCGCCAGACGAATAGATCGCGCTGTCTTCCCTCAACTGCAAGGCGGCCCCCATATGAATGTTATCGCGGCGCTAGCTGTCGCTTTGCGGGAAGCCGCGGACCCGTCCTTCCGCAGTTACGGCCAACAGATTGGCAAAAATGCCAAGGCTCTGGCCCAGGCGCTTCTGGACCGAGGTTATGACCTGGTCACCGGGGGCACTGACAATCACATGCTGATCCTTGATCTTCGCGATCGACCACTATCAGGCAAGGCCTATGCCAAGCGGTTAGCGAAGGCAGGCATCATTACGAGCTTTAATATGGTGCCGGGCGACCCGCGCCATCCTGCGGTCACAAGCGGAATTCGCCTGGGGGCGCCAGCAGTGACGTCAATGGGCATGCGCGATGTGGAAACGGTGCAAATTGCTGGCTTCATTGACTCCGTCCTCCGGCGAGCCAGACGACGAAGATCTCCATGCCTGCGTGCGATGAGACGTTGCCGACTTGTGCGCTGCGTTCGAGGTCCCGGGCATCACCGACAGGTAAGGTGGGCTAAGCAACATGCCCCATACAACTCCAACACCCGAAGCGAGGCATTTCATGGCTAGGCAGTTCGTGTTCTCTTCCGAATCGGTTGGCGCGGGACACCCGGATAAGTTGGCCGACAACATCTCGGATGCCATCCTCGATGCCATCCTCCGCACCGATCCCAAGGCGCGCGTCGCCTGTGAAGCGTTGGTAAAATCAGGGATGGTCGTTCTGGCTGGCGAGATTACCAGCGATGCGCGGGTGGATTATAGCCAAGTTGCGCGCGATACGATTCTGGATATTGGATACGACGATGAAGCCGTCGGCTTTGACGGCCGGCGTTGCTCCGTCGTTCATGCACTCACCGAGCAATCGCCCGACATCAGCCAGGGCGTTGACGAGGGACGAGGGCAGGACCTCCAACAGGGAGCGGGAGATCAGGGCCTCATGTTCGGCTACGCATGCCGCGAAACCGATACTCTGATGCCTTTGCCGATCCAGCTCGCTCATCGCTTGACGAAACGACAGGCAGATGTCCGGAAAGCACGACAGCTTGGCTGGTTGCGTCCTGACACGAAATCCCAAGTCTCAGTGCGCTATGACGGGTTGCGCCCGGTCGCCCTGGATACCATCGTCGTATCGACCCAACATGACGAGCAGGTCTCGCAAGACACGGTCCGCGAGGGCGTCATTGAGGAAATCATAAAGCCTGTCCTGCCGACCCACCTGGAGACGGAAGGCATCAGAATTCTGGTCAACCCGACGGGGAGGTTCGTAGTCGGCGGGCCGCGCGGCGACTGCGGTCTCACTGGACGCAAGATCATCGTCGATTCCTATGGTGGGATGGGTCGTCACGGCGGCGGCGCCTTTTCGGGCAAGGACCCGTCCAAGGTTGACCGCTCAGCTGCCTATGCGGCCCGGTATGTTGCAAAGAATATCGTCGCTAGCGGACTTGCGGACGTCTGCGAGGTGCAGCTTGCTTACGCAATCGGCGTGGCCAGTCCGGTTTCTGTCATGGTCAACACGTTCGGGACAGCGAGGGTTGAGGAAAGAAGGATCGAGCGCCTCATTCTTGAGTTGTTTGATCTCAGACCGAAGGGCATTATCAAGATGCTTGATCTCTTACGCCCTATATACCGCAAGACCGCGACCTATGGCCATTTCGGCCGTGAAGAGCCTGACTTCACCTGGGAGAAGACAGACAGGGCCGACGAATTGCGTCGCGAGGCAGGACTTGCCGCCCCGTGAGGGGCTGGCGCCGAACGGATTGGCAAGCGGAAAGCCCATTCCCACTGGCCAGACCCGCCCGCGGCCGGCATGCCAGAAAGCCGGTGGGTACTTTGGCGGAGACATGAATTATGCCGGACTATGACGTGCTTTGTATCGGGAATGCCATCGTCGACATCATCGCCCAGTGCGACGAGGCGTTCCTGGAGACGAATGGCATCATCAAGGGCGCAATGAATTTGATCGACACGAGGCGCGCCGAACTGCTCTACAGCCGCATGGGCCCGGCCATCGAAGCCTCGGGCGGCAGCGCCGGCAACACGGCGGCGGGCGTCGCCTCCTTCGGCGGCCGCGCCGCTTTCTTCGGCAAGGTCTCCAACGACGCGCTCGGCGAAATCTACGCGCATGACATCCATGCCCAGGGCGTCGCCTTCGACACCAGGCCGCTCAACGGCGAACCGCCGACGGCGCGCTCGATGATCTTCGTCACGCCGGACGGCGAGCGCTCGATGAACACCTATCTCGGCGCCTGCGTCGAGCTCGGCCCGGAGGACGTCGAGGCCGACAAGGCGTCGGGCGCGGCCGTCACCTATTTCGAGGGCTATCTGTGGGACCCGCCGCGCGCCAAGGAGGCGATCCGGCAGACGGCGAAGCTCGCCCATGCCGCCGGGCGCGAAGTGTCGATGACATTGTCGGACTCGTTCTGCGTCGACCGCTACCGCGTCGAATTCCTCGATCTGATGCGCTCCGGCATCGTCGACATCGTCTTTGCCAACAGCCACGAGATCAAGTCGCTCTACCAGACCGCTTCATTCGACGAGGCACTGGCCCAGATCCGCAAGGATTGCAAGATCGCCGCCGTCACCCGCTCGGAAAAGGGCTCGGTCATCGTGCGCGGCGACGAGACCGTGACCATCGAGGCGACCAGGATCCGCGAGCTGGTCGACACCACCGGCGCCGGCGACCTCTACGCCGCCGGCTTCCTCTACGGCTACACGCAAGGCCGCAGCCTGAAGCAGTGCGGCGATCTCGGCTCGCTGGCAGCCGGGCTGGTCATCCAGCAGATCGGCCCAAGGCCAAGGCAGAATCTGCGCCGAGAGGCCGAGCAGGCGATATTGCTGTAGGTGGGGAGCCAAGAACCAGCTGCCCACCCTTCTTAATCCAGCCCGAGCCTTTTCTTCAGTTCCGCATTCTCCTTGCGGAGACGATCGGCAAGCAGGCTCTTTAGCCGCTTGTTTTCTTCCTCGAGCGCGACGAGATCCTTCAGCCCGTCACTGTCCGCCGCCGGCGCCGCCGCCTTCTTCCAAAGATAATATGTCTGTTCCGAGATGCCGGCGTGCTTCACCGCACTCTTGAGAGTAGCGCCGCCGCCGATCGAGGTCTCGATCTGCGCCAGCTTCTGGGCACGATCCTTCGCGGAGTAGCTCTTTCGGCCTGTTCGCGCTGACGGTGGTGCTTCAGTGGCCGCGGATATCGGCTTGGCGCCGTTCTTGCGGGCAGGCGAGCTCGCCTCAGCTTCTGGCTTCCTCGACCGCCGCGCTCTCGCCTTCGGTTTTGGCGTTTCCGTTTTGTCTGCCGGTTCGCTAACTACTGCTGACTCGGTTTCCAGAGGATTGGCCATGAAATGCTCCACTCGCGGTTCGTGCAAAGGTTCAGCATCAAGGACCACTACAGTAGAGTCAACAAGCTGACGATTTAACGGCTCGACTTCCTTTGTTGTCTCGGCCATCGCCGCGGCGATGTCGAAATTGCCCCAGATGGAACGTGCGGATTTTTGATAATTGCGCTTTTGTTTGACTTCCACGGTGAATGGTCGCGTCTGCCGCCTCATAGTTCCTTCCTGAATAGGAGAATGAAGTCGCCGCTCGAATTTTTGGCGCTTCCTGCTTAGCGCGGAGCATTATCGTATAGCCGCTCAACGGGCAAGTGATGCCGGTCTTCGATGGCTGACCCATCTGGGGAGATTTGAGCGGCTTCGCGCGTCCTGCGCATGCCTGTAAGGCCGCCAAGTTTTCTGGGTTAGCAGGCGCGCACTGTGGCAGCTTGGCTTGTACGGCGAGGCCATGGTTGAGTGAGGCGAAACAAATCCAGCCCCGCGGTCAATCCCGAGGCTTCCCACAATGGCGAAGAGAACATCTTCACTCGTTCCTTTTGAGCACAAGACCTTCCGTTCGCTATGGTCGGCTGCACTCATTTCGAACCTTGGCACCCTAGTGGAAGGTGCGGCGGCAGCTTGGCTGATGACGAGCATCGCCACCTCCCATGGAATGGTGGCGCTCGTCCAGTCATCGACCACCCTCCCCTACATGATCTTCTCGCTCGCGGCGGGAGCGCTCGCGGACAAGTTTGACCGTCGCCGGATCATGTTGACTGCGCAACTGCTGATGGTCTGCGTATCCGCCTTCCTGGCGTTCCTGACCTATGCGGGGAATGACACCCTGGACCCTTCTGGGTCTCACCTTCCTAATCGGCTGTGGTTGGGCATTGCACGATCCCTCTTGGCAAGCCTCCATGGGAGATATCCTGCCTCGCGAACACCTGCCAAGCGGGGTTGCGCTCAACGGCATGAGCTACAATCTCATGCGCAGCATCGGGCCGGCGATTGGCGGCATAATCGTGGCCACAGCCGGTGCGGCCTTCGCGTTCCTCTTCAACGTCCTTGCTACTTCGCTCTGATCGCTGCGCTGTTGCGATGGAAAGCCGAACGGGCACGACAAGCGCTGCCGCGGGAGGCTTTCGGCATTGCGATGGCGGCGGGCTTTCGTTACGTGCTCTTGTCGCCGAACCTTCTCAAGGTGATGTGCCGGAGTTTCATTTTCGGCCTCACCGCCGTTGTCATTTTGGCTCTCCTGCCGTTGGTCGCTCGCGAACAGATCAAAGGGACCGCAGTCACCTACGGCGTGATGCTCGGCTTCTTCGGCCTGGGAGCGATTTGCGGCGCGCTCCTCATCGGGCGGGTCCGAGAAGTTCTCTCCAACGAATGGGTCATTCGCGGTGCGTTCTTTGTATTGGCGATCAGCTGCTTCTTTCGGGCATGGAGCGAGCACGTTGGGCTGAGCTGTCTGCTCCTCATGCCAGCCGGTGCGGCCTGGATTCAATCATTCTCGCTGTTTAACGTCACAGTGCAGCTTTCGGCGCCGCGGTGGGTGGTTGGACGCGCCCTCTCTCTATCAGACGGCCACATACGGCGGCATGGCGGCGGGAAGCTGGCTTTGGGGCGAACTGGCGGACGTCCAAGGTGTTTCGGGAGCCTTGCTCGTCCGCCAGCTGGTTCTTGTCATTGGGGGACTGATGGGCATCCTTCTGCGTCAGCCGGATTTTGAAACGCTCAATCTGGATCCGAGCAACAAGTTCAGCGAACCGACGCTGCAACTTGACCTGCGGCCACGAAGCGGTCCGATCATGGTGATGGTCGACTATCGTGTCGATCAGAGAGATCCAGACTCGCCCACAATAATTATCTGAATTTCAGCAGTAATTTTTGATCGCCCATTCGTGCTGTGTACCAGCCCTGTGTCTTGCGCAAGTGGTCACGAACGGCTGCCGGAGCCTCGAAGGCGCCCTAAAAACACATGCTGCGATTTTTGAACACGCTGACGTGTTAGATTAATTCATCCACAATGCGTGTGTCGAACACGCGAGGTGAGTTATGAACATGAAAGAGCTTAGGGTTCGACTGGGCATGACCCAAAAAGATTTGGCAGAGCAGATGGCAACGACGCAACAGACTGTGGCCCGTTGGGAAACCGGCAAAACGCAGTTGAACGTCGAGCAGATCAAGGACCTTTGTCTCACGTTGAAATGCACGGTCGAGGAGCTGCTGGGCTGGAAGATTGATGTCGAGGAGTGGCGCACGAGCCCGTTTGCAATTGCCGATGCCGAAACGCGATACGGCACGCTCAGAATCAAGACGACTGTTGGCAGCCGCCAATATCCTATCGATGAAAAGGCGCGTGAATCGATTTTACGTCAGTTGAAGGAACTTCATAATCTTCGTAGAAATAACACAAGCAGGCCATGGCTGTATTGTTGGAGCCTTGACAACAAAATACTCTTGATAAATCCGCAATATGTCCGCACCATTGAGCTTATCGGTGACGATGTAGAGGAGATGCCAGAGTATTATCATCCAGAAATCTATCGGGCTTTGGATGACTGGGATAAGGGTGAGGTTTCAGGAAAGCTGAAGAAAGAATGCGATGCCATCATCGCAGAGATGGGTGATCAGGAAGCCGTGCGCATGGCCTCCTATGTTCGCGTCACATATGACGACGGAGAAGATGAGTGGAACTTCTTGGATGAAGAAACCGCTACGACTTTCTTCGGATTGGAAGCTGCGACCTTTGACGTTCCCCAGTGTAGTTTCGCCGAAGTGGAGGAAGAAGGTTACTACCGAGCGCGATACGCCAACCTTGATCGCGTCGCCGTGATGGAGGTTCCAAGCGACCGTTATCACAGATTGACCGCGCCCGAGGAAGCTTAGAACCATCCACGAAGGGCGCATGTTACATCTCGACCTTGCGTGGTGCGTTTTCAGTACGAGATGACGTTAAGCGTAGGTAGTGGCAGGTAAGAGTGCTCGACCAGAAGCTCAACTGCCTCCTCAATATCGCTGCCGATGTGCCGCAGGACACGTCCACGGGAGCGTGGATAGGCGTAAAGTTCCTGCACTCCACGGTCCGCTCTCCCATCGCCGGTGTGTGCCCGACGCCATCTTGTGGACGAGCTTGGCCGCCTGCACCCGGTTGTATTCCGGCTTGCAGTCCGCCTGGGCGGTCCGCCGCGATGGCTATCTCCATGTCAATCGGCGCCGAACTTTGACTGCCCGCTGCTTTTGATGAATTTGGCGAGGTCCCGCGCATAATCACTCTTGGTTTTCTCCTTGAGGCCCTGTGTCGCGAACTTGTGGTCCAGCAGGGCAAACAGGTCCAAGTCCCCTTCCGCCTGTGGCGCTGGCTTGCCCTCACCGCCCTCGGCTTCCCAATTGGGGACCGCTTCTGCGCGCTGCACCGTGGCGATTGTCCGCCCAAGACGCATCACAAGATCGAACGCCAAACCGTGCCCGTGCACGACGATTTGCCGCTCAGGCCTCATTTGGACAGGACTTAAGCTGGCCCGGTGGTTTGAGCCGGGTTACCTTGAGCCGGTGGGCTGCGAACAAGCAGTTCGAGACATTGGCCTCGATCACTTCGCAACACGCCGCTGCGCCTGGCCTCGGTGTGCTCCCCCCGAAATCGTTGTGTCATATCACCGAGGGCATCACGGCCAACAGCTTCCACATGGGCAACAGCCTCGCCATTGAGCCGAATATGGTCGCGAGCAGCCAACGAAGCGGTCGGAACCTCGGAGCAGTTCGACGCCGAGGTGGTTCGCATGATGCGCTAAGCAGCACCACGGCGCTTGCCGGTATGTTTGCTGCCGGCAGCCGACGAACTCCTATCCTCCTGGACAAGGGCGCCGTGCGTCATTGCTTTGATTTACCGGCCGCTCAAGGCTTCCACAGTTTTCGCTTTCGAGGCGACCTTTGGAACATGCCAACGGAAATTTAACATAACGACATAAACATTTCTTTATGCGACGTTGACAAAGAAGCGAACTGCTGTAATTGTCTCCCGCATCGTGGTTCTCCGTACGGCGCTGCCGCAGCGGAGCTAAGAGGGAAGCCGGTGCGATGCCGGCGCTGCCCCCGCAACTGTTAGCGGCGAGCCAACCCCACTCATGTCACTGAGGCGAATAGCCTTGGGAAGACGGGTAGAGGCTATGACCCCGCGAGCCAGGAGACCTGCCACGGCGAATTACGTCCACGGGCGGGGTGTCTCGGTGGCCGCTGCAGCCTGGCGTTCGTGCCGGCCTGCTAGCGCCTTCCTTGTCACCGACGCCCCAACCATCGGGGTCTGGCATGACTGTCTCTCAGCAAATTCCTGTAGCAACGCTCGGCGTGCCCCGCTTCGGTCGTCGGCGAGAACTGAAATTCGCGCTTGAAAGCTACTGGTCCGGAAAATCGTCCGCTGCCGACCTTCTCACGACCGCGAAGGCGCTCCGTGCCGCTAGCTGGGAGGAGCAGCACGATCGCGGCGTGTCGAAAATCCCGTCGAACGACTTCTCGCTCTACGACCATGTGCTCGACACCGCAGCCATGGTCGGCGCCGTTCCATCCCGTTACGGCTGGAATAGCGGCGAGGTTCCACTTGACATCTACTTCGCAATGGCGCGGGGCAACCAGGGTCAGACGGAGGATTGTCGACACGCTGGTCACCAGCAGGCGGCTCATCGGTCTGATGTAACCGCGATGGAAATGACCAAGTGGTTTGACACCAACTATCACTACATTGTGCCGGAACTCAACGATGATCAGACGTTCGCCCTCTCGTCGACGAAACCGGTCGATTACTTCATCGAGGCTAAAGCTCTCGGCGTTCACACACGCCCAGTCATCCTTGGACCGATCACCTTCCTCAAGCTGGCGAAATCGCCTGCCGAAGGATTCGATCCCATCGCGCTCCTGCCGCGGCTGCTGCCCGTCCACGAGCAACTCCTGCAGAGGCTGAAGCTGTCTGGAGCCGACTGGGTGCAGATCGATGAGCCAGCGCTTGTCCTCGATCTGAACCCGAACGAACGAGCTGCGTTCGAATTCGCCTATGGCCAGCTGTCGAAAGCCGCGCCCGAGCTGAAGATCATGCTGGCTACCTATTTCGGGCCGCTGGGAGACAATCTCGAAACCGCGGTTTCTCTGCCCCTGGCCGGGCTGCATATTGATCTCGTGCGCGCTCCCGAGCAGCTGGAAACGGTGGGGCGGCTCGCACCGAAGGATCTGGTGCTCTCGCTTGGCTTGATCGATGGCCGCAACGTCTGGCGTGCGAACCTGCCCGCCATTCTCGACCGCATCAAACCGATCGTCGCCGGCTGGCCCTTGGACCGCGTCGAGATCGCGCCTTCTTGCTCGATGCTGCATGTGCCGATCGACCTCCGCATGGAGACGGAACTCGACGCGGACATCAGGTCGTGGCTCGCCTTCGCGGCCCAGAAGACCGACGAGTTGGTGTTGCTTGCCCGGGCCCTGTCCCAAGGCAGGGATGCGGTGGCAGGCGCGTTGAAAGCGTCTGCCGAGGCTGCCGCCACTCGCGTGACATCCACGAAGATCCATGACCCGCTGGTTGAGGGGCGGATCGCCAGCATTGACGACAGCATGAAGCGACGAGAGAGCGCTTTTGCCGAGCGCTCCAGAGTCCAGGCCGGCACGCTCGGGCTGCCGCCGTTCCCGACGACGACCATCGGGTCCTTCCCGCAGACGCCGCAGGTACGCAGGGCGCGGGCCGCTCATGCGAAGGGCCAGCTGAGCTATGTCGACTACGAGACCTTCCTGAAGAAGGAGATCGAGGCTGCAATTCGCTGGCAGGAAGAGATCGGGCTGGACGTGCTGGTGCACGGTGAGTTCGAACGAAACGACATGGTACAGCATTTCGGCGAGCAGCTGTCCGGCTTCGCCTTCACCCAGCATGCCTGGGTGCAGAGCTATGGGTCGCGTTACGTGCGCCCCCCCATCATCTTCGGCGACGTATCGAGGCCCAATCCGATGACGCTGCGCTGGTGGCAGTTCGCCCAGTCGCTTACGGAAAACCCTGTGAAGGGAATGCTCACAGGCCCAGTGACCATTCTCAACTGGTCATTTGTTCGCGACGACGTACCCCGCTCCGAAGCATGCCGCCAGATCGCGCTCGCCATCCGCGACGAAGTGACGGATCTCGAATGGTCCGGCGCAAGGATGATCCAGATCGATGAGGCCGCGTTTCGCGAAGGATTGCCACTGCGCCAGTCTGATTGGAACGACTATCTCGACTGGGCTGTCGAATGCTTCCGGATCGCTTCAACGGGTGTAAAGGACGCGACTCAAATCCATACCCACATGTGCTATTCGGAGTTCAACGAGATCATCGACGCGATCGCTGAAATGGATGCGGATGTCATTTCGATTGAGACGTCGCGCTCGAAAATGGAACTGCTGGACGCCTTCACAAGCTCCAAATATCCGAATGAAATCGGGCCCGGAGTCTACGACATTCACTCACCACGGGTCCCGGAAGTCGGCGAGATTTCGGATCTCGTCATGCTTGCCCGCGAGCGACTGTCCGATGCCCAACTGTGGGTAAACCCGGACTGTGGCCTCAAAACCCGCAAGTGGGAGGAGGTCCGCCCTGCCCTCATGAACATGGTTGCTGCAGCACGCGCGCTCCGGGAGAAAGTGTAGGCCGGAAGGTTTCCTGGTTGCTCACCATGTGGTGACTTAGCGGCTGCCGCATGTGGGCCGTGAATGTGCCAAAACGCGATCACATCCTTTGAAATAAGTCACTCGAGCGAGAAAGTGCACTTTCCTTCGGCACGTGTACTAATCGCGCAGGAATAAAGGGAGCCGTTTTCTCCCTGTGACGTGTCGAGTTCGAAGGGGATGTGATTGGCGTCGAGACCGCTCCGGCCATGGGTTATCAGCATGCCAAGTGCGCTGTTCTCGATCAGTTCGTAAAGGACTTCTCGGCTCGGTTCATCGAAATGCGCGGGTACATACATGACAGGTTCCTTCACTGGCCGCGGGTTCGCTGTTCACCGGTTGACATCCGATGGCAAGCGTTCCAACGCGGCGGCGATCTGGCGCTTCGCTGCTGAGGGCAGAGGCAGGATGGGACGCGGGGGGTCGGCACGGCAAATGTCGAGCAATTCGGCAAGTGCATAGACGACGCGAAGGCTCGAGAACTCCTTGAAGAGGCTCCAGAGCGGCGCAAGCGTGGCATCGATCCGTCGCGCTTCGGCCGCATCGCCCTGTTGCGCCGCCGTGACGATCTTCACGCAGACCTCGGGCAGGATGCCGGCGAGGACGCTGTACCATGTGTCGGCGCCGGCGATTATGGCCTCTGCAGCGTTCCAGTCGCCGCTGTAGCCGATCGAGAACCCTTCCGGCACAGTGCGCCTCTGGTCGGCCAGATGGCTCTTGATCGCATCGCCCTTGTCTGTCGGATTCTTGATAGCGACAATCCCACCCACCTTTGCCAGGCGGCTGACGAGTGCTGGGGTGAAATGGAAATGCGTCGTTCCTGGATTGTCGTAGACGACGATCGGCAGGCCGCTCTCGCACGCCACCGTCGAGAAATGTTCGAACACCTCGTCATCAGTAAGCGGGGTGTAGGAGGCGGCGGCAAGCAAACCCGCAGCAGCTCCAAGGGCCTTGGCGTCTTGCGCGAGCCCCACGGCTTCATCGGTGCGCAGCCCGCCTACACCCACCAGGACCGGCATTCGCCCCGCGGTTTCGTCCAAGGTCTCGGCGAGCGTCCGTCGCCGTTCCTCGCGCGACAGATACATGTAGGTGCCGGTGCTGCCGAGAAGACCGATGGAATCGACCTGAGCGGTGCCAAGCCGAGCAATCAGCCTGCGCAGGGCAACGGTATCGACGCGGCCGTCACGATTGCTCGGGGTGATGGGGAACGCGGAAAGACCGCTCAGGAATGCCATGGCAAGGCTCCAGATCTATGTGTGAGCGCAGAGGTGGCCGCACGCCAAGTCATCACAAGACGTCCAAAGCCCGCCGCAGATCGGCGATCAGGTCATCGGCGTCTTCGAGCCCCACCGAGAGACGCATGAGGTCCTCGCCGACTCCGTCGGCCAAATGGGCATCCTTGCGGATCGGCTGCCGAGCACGTGTGAGGCTTGCTGGATGATAGATGAGGCTGTCGGCATCGCCGAGGCTGACAGCCCGGGTGATCAGGTTGAGCCGGTCCATCATCCGCCGCGCGCCCTCGAACCCAGCGTGGAGGCCAAAGGCCAACATGCCCGACCCTTGGGACATCTGCTTTTGCGCCGTCACCTGATCAGGGTGCGAGTCGAGGAAGGGATAACTCACCCATGCCACCGCCGGGTGCGCCTCGAGCGCCTGAGCCACCGCAAGGGCAGTGGCGCTGTGCCGTTCCATGCGCAGCGTGAGCGTCTTCAGACCGCGCAGGATCAGGAAGGCTGACATGGGCGAGAGCGCTGCGCCGGTGATGTAGCGCAGGCCCGTTTCGTGCAGCGTGCGGAGCGTTTGCGCGTCGCCGAGAATCGCCCCGCCGAGGGCATCGCCGTGCCCATTGATGTATTTGGTCAGCGAGTGGAGCACGAGGTCTGCCCCATGTTCGAGCGGCCGCTGGAGCGCGGGGGAGGCGAAGGTGCTGTCGACTGCAATCTTTACACCGCGCGCGTGGGCGCGCTCGGCAATGGCAGCGATGTCGAGGATGCGGCTCAGCGGATTCACCGGCGTCTCGAAGAAAACAAGCCGGGTCCGCTCGGTGATCGCGGCATCGAGATTGTGAGGATCGGACAGGTCGACGGCGACGACCTTGATGCCGAAGCGGGGGACCGCCTGTTCGACCATGGCAAGGGTGTTCGCATAAAGCGTCCTGTGGACGATGAGTTCATCGCCTTGGGACAGGAGCGACAGGATCAGCGTCCCGAAAGCCGCCATCCCCGAGGCAACGACCAGACCTGCCTCGGCTCCTTCCAGATTGGCGAGCCGTTGCTCGAGGATCTCCGTCGTCGGATTGTATTCGCGCGCATAGAGCCTTCCGCCAAGCGCGGCGGCGGCCTCGTTCGCTGCCACGCTTTCGAATCCATAGGTCGAGGTCAAGAAGACTGGCGGCTGAACGGCATTGGAAAAGCCGGCGGGATCGTAGCCATGATGGATCGCCCGAGTGGCGAATCCGGGACCGGTGTCGTTGAGCGACCGCGTGAGAGCATCGGTTTCCGATTGATAGGAGCGGGTCATTCGGCCTCTAAGATCTTGCTTGGGTTTCCGAAAGATTGACGGCAAACTGGCCAATGTGAAATATCCAGTTGGCGATGAATGAAATGGTCCAGTCTTCGAGTGCCGGTTCTGCAGGTCGCACGCACGCGATGGGTGCACGCCAGATCTACGAGGCTCTTCGCGAGCAAATCCTCGGCGGCGTCTATGAAACCGGTAGTCAGCTGCCGTCCTCCCGAGGCCTCGCAAATAACCTTGGGGTTTCGCGAACGACGGTGACGGTCGCCTATGAGCAACTGACCGCGGAAGGTTTCATCGAAGTCCGTCAAGGCGCACGACCTCGCGTTGCATCCTCGCTGATCGGTCCTGAGACGAGCCGCACTGTCGCGAAACGAGTCGGCCCGGTTCATCTGTCCGCCTATGGCGAACGACTGCGCGTCACGCCGCCCTGGCCGGATTATCTGCCGACTGGACTGAAGGTCGATTTCCGCTATGGCGACCTGGCGCCGTCAGACTTCCCCGCATTGGTCTGGAAACGTGCGATGAACGAGGCGATGGGGCAGCGCCCGTTGCGTCTTGCCTATGACGATCCTCGCGGCTCGCGCCGGCTGCGCCAGGCGCTCCAGGGCTATCTCTGGCGCGCCCGAACCCTGAGCTGCGACCTCGAGCAGATCATCATCGTCAACGGTTCGCAGCAGGGCCTAGATCTGTGCGCTCGCCTGCTTCTCGATCCCGCCGACCGCTTCGTCATCGAGGACCCGTGCTATAGGATGGCGGGTCAGGTCTTTGCCAGTACGGGTGCCTCGCCCGTTCCGGTCACCGTCGACGAGGACGGGATGAAGACGGAGTTGCTGGCGGGGATCGGGGCACGACTGGCCTATGTCACGCCATCGCATCAGTTTCCGCTGGGCGGCGTCATGCCGATCGCGCGCCGCCATCAGCTTCTGGAATGGGCGCGGCACAACAACGCCTATGTGATCGAGGACGACTACGACAGCGAATATCGCTACGATATCAATCCGGTCCCTCCGCTGCACAGTCTTGAGGACCACGGGGCTGTCATCTACCTCGGCACGATCTCCAAAACGCTCTCGCCGATGCTGCGTATCGGCTATCTCGTCGTCCCGACGGAATTGCAGGAGGTCTTCGCTACCGCCAAACAATTCGCGGACCGGCATTCGCCGGTGGCTGAACAGGAGGCTCTGGCCTGTTTGATCGAGAGTGGCGGCTACGAAAGCCATGTGCGGCGTGTGCGCAGGCTGAACGGCGAGCGTCGGGAGACGTTGTTGGGCGCCTTGCGGCGCAGCTTCGGAGATCGCATCGCTGTCCAGGGAGCAGATGCCGGACTGCACGTCGCCGTTTGGTTCAACGACCTGCCGCGGTCGCAGGAAACGACCCTGGTCGAAGCCGCCCGAGGGGCGGGCCTGGGGCTGCACCTGATCTCGCCCCTTTACGAGCGGCAATCGGACGAAGGCCACATCGATCGCGTCGGGCTTGTCATGGGCTATGCCGCCTTGAGCATTCGGCAGATCGAGAAGGGCGTTGAGATCCTGCGAGCGGTTGTCAAGCAGGTGCAAGACGCGTTGCCGGGACACGGTGGCTAAAACGGCGGGGACGTGGCGTGCTGGCGAGGAAACCGACCCTTGGGCTGAACCGCATTTCGTTGCAAAGCCAACTGGACTGGGAATACGCCATGCAACTGGTGCTGTTGATCAGGCCAGTTTGGCGGCAGATTTTCGTGCGAGACAAATTTCCGAGAGCGATGCATGACCTGGCAAGGAAAGCTGCTTCACATCCATATCGCGCCTGCTGCCTCCTAGGAAATGGAGGAGCTAGCGGAGGCGCAGCTTATTGCCGGCCGAGCGGGCTCGAGCACCCGCAAGACATAATCGACGATCTCTACCAGGCCTTGTCCACGGCCGAATGATGGAATTATCCAGCGCATGGTGCGGCATGCACCATGCCGATGCCAGAAGATCTGGACGCTCGACAAGCACCTTTCTTCAAACATTTCCCGAACGACCCGCAGCGCAAAGCCTCCCCATGAGAAAAGAGCATCCCATGTCTTTCACGCCATTGATTGCCCCGAGATCAAGGCCCGCTACCGGGATTTTCATCTGATCAGCATTGTGGTGCGGAACGCTGAAATCGACGTGCCGGATGCACAGGCGTTGAACGACACGATTGCGGCGGCGGAACAGGCGGCGCTTCGCGATGACGCCCAAAGGGACGCGCATCTTGCGGCGTGGGCCGTTGCCTACGAGGCTTTCGGCACAAAAGCCAATCGAACGCCGTGCTCGGCCGCCGCGCTTCTCAAGCGGGTGCGGAAAGATGGCTCTCTCCCGCGGATATCCCCACTGGTTGATGCCTACAATGCCGTCAGCGTGTTGTATGGCGTTCCGATTGGCGGGGAGGATCTCGATCTCTACCAGGGGGTCCCGAGACTTTTAATTGCGAAGGGAGCGGAGCCATTCGACACGATCCAGCAAGGTGAAATGCTAACCGAGCATCCCGAACCGGGCGAAGTCATCTGGTGTGATGATGCCGGTGTCACGTGCCGCCGCTGGAACTGGCGGCAGGGGCGGCGCACCATGGTCACGGCCGATACCCCCGCCATGTGGCTCGTGCTGGAAGCCCTCGGCCCAATGTCAGCTAAACAGA
>NZ_JAMYTK010000031.1:0-59973 GCF_040322355.1 Mesorhizobium sp. M0145 | reverse complement strand
AACCAACATCGGTGTGACGAACAGCTTAGGTGTGATGAACAGCTCAGAAGACGCTTGACTTCAAATGGCCGAATAGAGAAGTCCCAGCATTTGCCGGAGGGGATCTAGGGTGAATCGTTGGGGTGTTATTTCCATTAGGAACTGCCCCGGCAGTTTCCACTGAGGCCTGCCTCGCCTACTGGCAAATCAGCAGCCCTGATGTTTGTCGACTCTCAGGGGTGGACGCGAGACCAACGGAACGATACGGGAAGATTTCTGATTTTGGCCCACGAAAAAGCCAATGGAATCAATGCCGTTGTATCGGCTCATCGTCCACGCGTGGCCATCGACAGCGGTTCGTTGACAGCGTACGAGCGAACGCCGATGTCGGCGATACCGAAACATTTCAGGTGCGCGGAATGTTTCTCGGTATACGCTTGCGCGTGCTCGACGCTGTCGAACAAATAGACCCCGCCCGCGACATCTCGATCGGGCGCCTCGGTCCACACTTCCAGATCAGCCCGGGCTCATTGCTTCTCTGACGGCTGGTTGAAGGCGACAGTATGCTTGCATTCAGCTCAAGGCGTGGCCGGCCAATCCATAGACCCAAGGCCCATTGTCTTGCCGGTTCAGGAAGCGGCGCCCTTTGGACATGGTCGTAACGGTCTCGGCAATGCCGAGGCCGCACTGCTGGAGAAACGCGGCAAACACGCCATCCTTCTCGCGGGTGTCGACGCGGGCGAATCGTCCTGCCAGTTCCTTCAGATGCACGGCTGTAAGATGGACTGCGTCGAGATCGTTTCGCGCGACCATGGGGCCGATCACGTGACCACGCCCGAACTCGCGACACATGGAATAGCCGACGATTTCGCCGCCGCGGCTCAAAGTGCAGATTGAGGCATCCGCTGCGAGCAACGCGAGCAGCCTCTCGCGGTTTATCCCTAACGCGCGCGTATCCAGCGGCGTGATGTCCTTAAGCCTGTCGCTCGACAGCGCCTCCAATTCACCGTTCAAGGCCGGCATAGCCGGGAGTGTTTGTGGGACCTCCCCCTGGCGCTGGTATACGATCGCCTCGGTCGTGAAGCCGAGTGAAACGTAGAGGGGGTAGGCAGCATGGGTCGCGTTGAGCGCCAAATTGCGATCGCCGCACTGCTCAAGGACTAGGTCCATGAGCCATCGGCCGCCTCCTTGCGCTTGTGTGCGTGGCGTTGTGATCACCAGGCCAATGGTGGCAAAGTCGTCCCCTTGGGGAAACCACATCGCGCTCCCGAAAACGCGTCCAATACCATCAACGGCAACAATGCCGCGTCCGGCACGGCGCAGAAAGTCCCAATCCTTCGGCCGGTGAGGCCAGCGGACTGAGATCGACAGCGCGTGCAGTAGCTTGACGTCGACATCATCAATGTCCCGCGCGACCAGTTCGAAGGATTTCAGGCGTACTGATCTCTGCATCTCAATCGATCCGCTCCTTCAACGAATGCGCAACGCACGCGGTGTTGATCCTGTCATCGATCGTCATGTCGCGACATACCTCTTTCGCCGCAGCATTATACGGGAAAGCCAGCAGGTTTCGCTGGTTCGAGGTGCTTTTTCGCAATCTTCGGCCAAAGCACGACGCAATTCGGCAGGGAACACTGCTGCCTGCGGATAGGCTGGTTGCACCCGGTGATAGTGTGCAAGCAGAGCGGACCGCCATGAACGTGGAAGAAATCCTCGCGACCCTGGTTGCATTTCCCTCTGTTGTGGGCACGCCAAACGGCGCGATCGTCGATTGGATCCGCGACTACTGTCAGGCAGCCGGAGCCGAGGTGACGGTTCTCCCCGGTCCCGAGGGCGACCGGTCCAACCTTTTCCTCACGATCGGCCCGCGCCAGGGTCGGGGCTACATCATCTCCGGGCATATGGATGTCGTCCCGGCCGGCGAGCCGGAATGGAGCTCGGACCCGTTCGTTCTGCGCCGCGAGGGCGGCAGGCTTTACGGCCGCGGCACCTCCGACATGAAGGGCTTCCTCGCCTGCGCATTGGCGGCGCTCCCAGGACTTGCGGCGATGAACCTGCGGCAGCCAGTTCATCTCGCATTCTCATATGACGAAGAGGCGGGGTGCCGTGGTGTGCCGCATCTCCTAGCCGCGTTGCCGAGGTTATGCGAGAGGCCGCTTGGCGCGATTGTCGGCGAGCCGAGCCGGATGCAGCCCGTGCGCGCGCACAAGGGGAAGGCTGCCGCGCGGCTCGAGGTGATCGGGCGATCCGGCCATTCCTCACGCCCCGATCTCGGACTCAACGCCGTGCACGCCATGGCCGGCGTCATCGCGCACGCCGTGGCCTACGGCCAATCCCTCGCCGACGGGCCGCTCGATCAAAATTTCGAGCCCCCGTATTCTTCCTTGCAGGTGGGCGTCATCGCCGGTGGACAGGCGGTCAACATCATCGCTGGCCACTGCACAGCCGATATCGAGGCGCGCGCCGTGCCCGGCGTTTCTCCAGCCTCCCTGCTTGAGCCGGTCAAGGCCCGGCTTTTCGCTCTGCGAGACAGCGGCTTCGATGTGGCGTGGCATGAGTTGAGCACCTATCCCGCCCTTGCGCCCGGCAACGGGAGCGAGCTAGCGGCCGTTCTGACGGAGCTGACGGGGCAGGAGCCGCTGACAGCTGTGAGTTACGGCACGGAGGCCGGACTTTATCAGCAGGCCGGCATCGATGCGGTCGTTTGCGGACCCGGCGACATCGACCGTGCCCATCGTCCCGACGAATATATCGAGATTGGTGAACTCGCCGCTTGCCGGAAGATGATCGAGGGGCTCGGCGCGCGTCTTGCGGCCTGAAGGAAGGGCGGTCACCATGGCGTTTCTTTTCAATTCCGATGCGGCGCGTGCTGCGGTCTTCCGCGAGATCTTTGCGCGCCAGCTCCCAGATCTGGAATTCGTCCATTCCGGGGACGAGATGGAGCCGGAGAAGGTGCGCTATCTCATCACCTGGACGGTGCCGGACGAGATCTCGCGCTACCGCAATCTGGAAGTGCTGTTTTGCATCGGCGCGGGCGTCGACCAGTTCAAGCAGGACGTGGTGCCAAGCCATGTGAAGCTTGTGCGCATGGTCGAGGACGGCATCATACGCATGATGCAGGAATACGTCGCGCTCGGCGTGTTGACTCTCCACCGCGAGATGCCCGCCTATCTTGAGCAGCAGAAAAGATGCCTCTGGCAACCGATTGCCGCTCGACAGGCGGCCGAACGCCGGGTTGGCTTCCTCGGCCTTGGCATGCTGGCCCAGGCGGCTATCGAGCGCTTGAAGCCCTTCCAGTTTCCGCTTGCCGGGTGGGCCCGCAGCGAAAAGCGGATAGAGGACGTCGCCTGTTTTCACGGCACGGACCAACTCGCGGGCTTTTTGAAGCAAACGGATATTCTCGTCTGCCTGCTTCCGCTCACGGAACAAACGCACGGCATGCTCGATGCAGAGTTCTTCGACTTACTGCCCGTCGGGGCGCAGCTGCTGCATGTCGGCAGGGGTCCGCAACTGGACCAGGCCGCGCTGATCAACGCGCTCGACACCGGTCACGTATTTGCGGCGATGCTTGATGTCACCGATCCAGAACCGCTCCCGGAAGACCATCCGCTGTGGTCGCATCCGAAGGTGATGATAACGCCGCACATCGCCTCGGTGACGCAACCGCATACGGCGGCACAATCCGTCGTTGACAACATCCGGCGCCACCGCGCCGGAGAAGAACTGATCGGCCTCGTCGATCGGACACTCGGCTACTAACCAGGAAACATCACATGTCACTTCTGATCACGATCGACACAGTTCCAGACTTCGCGCCGAAGGAGGCACTACCGGCTCCGGAGCGGCTCATTTCCGGCAATCCATCCTTCAAGACCTGGGCGCAGGATGCCTCGAAGGGAGAAAAGGTGCTCACCGGTGTCTGGGAGGCGACGCCCGGCGAGACGCATTCGATCAAGGGCACGATCTACGAGTTCTGCCACATCGTTTCGGGTCTCGTCGAAATCGAGGAGAAGGGCGGTGAGACCAAGACCTACCGCGCCGGCGACAGTTTCGTGATGAAGCCCGGTTTCGTCGGCGTCTGGCGCACTATCGAGACCGTGCGCAAAATCTACGTCTGCGTTTATGACTGAGTTCAGTGCTCAAGGTCCGGCCGAATAGCGCGCGGCGGTTCCAGAACAATCGGCTTTCCAGGTTCCGCCTGACGCGATTCGACGCCGTCGGAGAGCTCAACCTCGACGGAAAATGCGGCGGGCGGTCGACTACTGTTCCGGTGACGCCAGTGCGAATGAGGACCTCCATCAATGAAGACCTACAAGATAGCGCTGATCCCCGGCGACGGCATCGGCAAGGACGTGACGCAGGCGGCATGGCAGGTGCTGCAGGCGGCGGCTAAGCAGGGCGGTTTCGCCCTTGATGACACAAGATTCCCGTGGTCGTGCGCCTACTACCTGGAGACCGGTGCAATGATGCCGTCAGACGGCATCGAGACACTTCGAAAATTCGATGCGATCTATCTCGGCGCTGTGGGCTGGTCCGCGGAAGTGCCCGACTCAGTATCGCTTCACGGACTGCTCCTGCCGATCCGGAAAGGGTTCACGCAGTACGCCAACATACGACCGCACCGGCTGTTGCCGGGCGTTCAGGGGCCCCTCCGCTCCGATGGTTTCGATATCCTGTGCATCCGCGAGAATACGGAAGGCGAATATTCCGGCGCCGGTGGGCGCGTTCATTCCGGCACGGCCGATGAGGTCGCGGTAGAGACCGCGATTTTCACGCGTACGGGTGTCGAACGGATCATCCGTTTCGGTTTCGAACAGGCGCGGGCGCGTCGCAGGAAGCTCGCATCTGTCACCAAATCCAACGCGCAAAAACACTCCATGGTTTTCTGGGATGAGGTCACGCGCGAGGTGGCGAAAGACTATGCCGATGTGGAGGTCTCGCACTACCACATCGACGCCATTGCCGCCCGTCTGGTCCTGGCGCCGGAAAGCCTCGACGTAATCGTCGCATCGAACCTTTTCGGCGACATCCTCACGGATATTGGAGCGGCCATTCAGGGCGGGCTGGGTTACGCCGCCTCCGCCAATATCAATCCCGATCGCAGCGCGCCTTCCATGTTCGAGCCGGTCCATGGTTCGGCGCCCGACATCGCGCATCTCGGTGTCGCCAATCCGATCGCCGCGATCTGGTCCGGTGCGATGATGCTCGAGCATCTGGGTGAGGGGCAGACTGCGGCCGAAGTGATGTCGGCAATCGAGTCCGCAACCGCGCGAGGGATTGGCACGATCGCAGGCAAGGACAGGACTGAAACAATCACGCAGGCCGTGCTGGCAGGATTGATCTGAAAAAGCAGAGGAAAGACCATGAATGCGATGACGAAGATTGGCATGTTCAACGATTCCGACCTTTTCCGCCAGCAGGCGCTGATTGGCGGTGTCTGGCGGGATGGCGAAACGAAGGGCGTGGTCGATGTCATTGACCCTGCCAGCCAAAGTGTTCTCGGCACCGTTCCCGCAATGGGGGAGAACGAGACGAGAGCCGCAATCGGCGCCGCGGCTGAGGCCTTCAAAAGCTGGAAGAAGAAGACCCATGCCGAGCGTGCAGGACTTCTGGAGCGCTGGCACGACCTCATTCGTCAGCACGAACAGGATCTCGCGCTCCTGCTTACGCTGGAACAGGGCAAGCCGCTTGCCGAGGCGGTGGATGAAATCCGCTACGGCGCATCTTTTGTGAAATGGTTTGCGGAGGAGGCGCGCCGGATCGGTGGCTCGACCATTCCGTCACCCACGGCCGATCGCCGCATTCTGGTGCTGAAAGAACCTGTCGGCGTCTGCGCCATCATCACGCCGTGGAATTTTCCCAACGCGATGATCGCACGCAAAGTGGCACCGGCGCTGGCCGCAGGTTGTACGGTTGTCATCAAGCCGTCGGAATTTACGCCATTCTCGGCGCTGGCGCTCGGCGTTCTGGCGGAACGGGCAGGTATCCCTGCCGGCGTGATCAATATTGTAACCGGCATGCCCATCGAAATCGGCAACGAACTGATGGCCAACGAGACGGTGCGCAAGATCTCGTTCACCGGTTCGACCCGCGTCGGTGCGCTACTCATGCGTGGCGCGGCCGATAGCATCAAGCGGCTGAGCCTGGAGCTTGGCGGCAACGCACCCTTTATCGTCTTTGACGACGCCGATCTGGATAAGGCAGTTGAAGGGGTGATCGCATCCAAGTTCCGCAATGGCGGTCAAACCTGCGTCTGCGCGAACCGGATTCTCGTGCAGGAAGGCGTTTACGATGCTTTCGCCGAAAAGCTGAGCCAGCGCGTCACGCGGATGAAGGTTGGCGCAGGGACCGACGAGGGCACTGAGATCGGCCCGATGATCAACGCGGCCGCGATCGACAAGATCGAGCGTCACATCGCGGATGCACGGGCGAAAGGTGCGCAGATCATCGCCCAAAGCGAGACGATGCCGGAGGGTAAGCAATATGCACGGCCCGTCGTGCTGGGAGAAGCTACTACGGGGATGCTCCTGGCATCGGAAGAGACGTTCGGTCCGGTGGCGCCGCTTTTTCGCTTCGAGACGGAGGAAGAGGCCATCGCCATTGCGAACGGTACGCCGTTCGGCCTTGCCGCCTACTTCTACACCGACAACCTCAAGCGCTCATGGCGTGTTGCCGAGGCGCTGGAGTTCGGTATGGTCGGGCTCAACACGGGCATGATCTCGACCGAGGTTGCGCCTTTCGGCGGTGTCAAGCAGTCGGGAGTGGGGCGCGAAGGATCGCAGCTCGGCATCGAGGAATATCTCGAGGTCAAGGCGCTTCATGTTGGCGGGCTTAACTAGTTATCTTGCACGCAGGTGGAAACACTTGCAGCCCTAAAGCGTTGGAACCACAAGAAAGGGGCGGTGAAAACCGCCCCTTTCTCTATTGCGACCAGTGAGCATTAACGTTTTGGGAGCGCCTCAGTCTGGTGTGACTGCGCCAGCAAACAGACGTTCAGGCGAATTCCCGAACGGGCTCCAGTCCGACGGCGCCGGCCAGACCGCCGATATCCTTGATTTCGGTATATTCGTAGAAGGGGTTCGCAGGCTCGTGGCCGCGGTTCACCCAGACCTTGCTCTTGATACCGAGATCATAGGCGGTCATGAGATCGTAGCGAAATGAGGACGACACGTGCGTAATGTCCTCCGGGCCGCAGCCTAGTTTGTCGAACATATATTCGAAGCCCTTCATCTGCGGCTTGTAGGCGCCCGTCTCTTCGGCCGTGATGACCATGTGAAAGGGCGCGCCGAGTTTCTCCACGTTCGACATGATCAGGCTCTTCATGGAGTTCGACAGGATCACCAGCGGAATCTCCTTGGCCACCTTGGCCAGGCCCACCGGGACATCCGGGTGCGGACCCCATGTCGGCACTTCCGCATAGATGCGCTGGGCATCCTCGGGCCGGAATGCGACGCCGTTGCGCTTGCAGGTCCGTTCCACGGCACTGTGCACGACCTCGACATAGGGCTTCCAGGCGCCAAGGACCTCATCGAGGCGACAGGCCGAGAAATCCTTGATGAACTGCGCCATCCCAGCTGGGGAGAGCTGCGCGCCGTATATGCGTCTCGCCGCGCCGGCCATGTCGAAGTTGGTCAGCGTGCCATAGCAGTCGAAGGTGATGTATTTCGGTCTGAACTGGGTCATGGGCGTCGATCCTTCCGATCCTGTCGGCACTGCGTGCCTTTTACAGCAAGGATCATAATGAGGACCGGAGAAGGCTAGTCGCCGCATTCGATGCGCCCTGAAGCAGATTGTTTTGTATTGGGTGAGAGCTTTGGCAGAGAGTTGCGCCTGAGTTCGTTTCGGGCTTCGGCGGGAGCGCGATCCTTCAGCCGTGCGTCGGCATAAAATGCGGCGCCGGCGGCAAAGCAAAGTCAAAACGCCTATCGCTCAGGTTCTGGTCGGGAAGAACTGCTGTCCGCAGCAGCCTATCTTGGGCCTAGAGAATTCAGGCCCGGAATGAACCATGACCGCGCAGCAGATCACGCTGGAAAACGAGCTGAAGCACGAAACCACACCACACCGGACTTAATGCTCTCGTAAGTCAGGCACTGCGCTGAATCGGAGGAAGAAATGCTGGCAAACTCACTGATCGAACTCGATCGCGCACATCTGGTTCACCCGTTTTCATGCTATCGGGGCCACGAGGACACGGGCGTGCGGGTGCTCAAATCCGCCAAAGGCGCAACCGTGACCGATGCAAGCGGGAAAACCCTGCTGGACGGATTCGCCGGTCTATGGTGTGTCAACATCGGATACGGCCAGGAAAGCGTCGTTGAAGCAGCCGCAAAGCAGCTAAGAGAGCTTCCCTATGCGACGGGATATTTCGGGCTGGGATCCGAGCCTGCCATTCGCCTTGCCGCCAGGCTTGCCGAACTGGCGCCCGGCGATTTGAACCATGTCTATTTCACGCTTGGCGGCTCCGACGCAGTCGACAGTACGATCCGCTTTATTCGCTATTACTACCATGCCAAGGGTACGCCGCAAAAAGACCAGTTCATCTCGGTTGAGTATGGCTACCATGGATCCTCGACGGCAGGGTCAGGTCTGACAGCGATCGCGGCTTTCCATGCTGGTTTCGGTGTGCCATACGACTGGCAGCACAAGATTCCCTCGCACTACGCCTATCGCAATCCGGTCGGTTCTGACCCGCAGTCGATCATCGATGCATCGGTCGCGGCCCTGCGGGCCAAAATCGCGGAACTCGGCGCCGGCCGGGTTGCAGCTTTCTACGCCGAACCCATCCAGGGTTCGGGCGGTGTCCTCGTTCCACCGACAGGTTGGCTGAAGGCTCTGCACGCCGTGTGCAAGGAACACGACATTCTGTTCGTTGCCGACGAAGTTATCACTGCCTTTGGCCGTACCGGCCCGCTCTTCGCGTGTGAGGAAGACGACGTCGTGCCGGATTTCATAACCACAGCGAAGGGACTGACCTCGGGCTACGTGCCGATGGGCGCCGTCTTCATGTCGGACCACGTGTACAATACGATCGCGGACGGAGCCGGCAAAGCGGCCGTCGGCCATGGCTATACTTATTCGGCCCATCCCGTGAGCGCGGCAGTTGGGCTCGAATGCCTGCGTCTCTATGAAGATGGCTTGCTCGAGAATGGGCGCAAGGCCGGGAAGCGCCTGATGCAAGGCCTTCGCTCGCTCGCCGACCACCCGCTGGTTGGCGACATCCGCGGTCGCGGTATGCTGGCAGCAATCGAGTTGGTCACCGACAAGGAGCGCAAAACGCCGCTGCCGGCGGCGGCCGATCCGGGGCGCCGCATCTTCGAGCGCGCGTGGGCGAACGGCCTTGTCATCCGCGCCTTCAACAGCGGCATCCTCGGCTTTGCGCCGCCGCTCTGCTGCACCGAGGACGATATTGATGGAATCCTCGAACGTACCCGAATGACGCTGGATCAAACGCTCGAAGACAAGGACGTGCGGTCAGCGATGCAGGGATGATCATTGGCATCGCCGAAGCGACCTCGGTCAATGCGGTAGACGCCTAATGCATGTCGCGCAAAAGTGTGCAGCGGTTTTGCGATAACGACATGCATCAAAACAAGAACCTAAAGCGCGTCGCATGAGGCCGGTCGAACGCGACGCGCTTTAGCGGCCCCGAAACAAATCCTCAGGTGATGCCGCCGTCTGCCAAGTGCCAAGCATTTGCCGGTATGTGGAATCGCATGCCGTTGCACAAGCGCAGCGAAAACAGCAAGAGGGAATGCTGGCGCGCGGCTCTCCAGGGCCAAGACTGCGGAGCAGCTTCATTTGTCGAAAATGATGTCGAGAGGCAAATGGGATTTCACGATCGGTGACTTCAGCACGACGAAGCTGAAATATTTGTCGATTCCGATATCCAATTCGATCATCCGCTCCATGATTGTCTGGTACTCGCTGATGCCCGCTGTGACAAACTTCACAAGATAGTCGTAGCCGCCTGAAACCAGATGGCATTCGATGACAGAATCGACTTTCTGAATAGCGGTGAGAAATCTCGCGAAGTCGTTCTGTTGATGGTGCTTGAGCGTGACTTCGGTGAAGATCGTTAGAGTCTGTCCGAGCTTGGACACATCGATCTGGGCGGAATAGCCGGTGATGAAGCCTTCCGCCTGAAGCTTCTTCACCCGCATCAGGCAAGGGCTCGGCGAAAGGTTGACCAGGTCGGCAAGCTCGACATTCGTGACCCGCCCGTTCTTTTGCAGTTGGGATAAGATCTTGATGTCGATCCTGTCGAGCTTCATTGGAAACCTGTCAGACGTTCGAACCGCGGATCGCCCGACAGACGGCGTCCGTCACCTCCTGCGTGGTCGCTGTCCCTCCTACGTCCGGCGTCAGCACGCCTTCACTCGTCACCGCTTCCACAGCGCTCATCAACCGCACGGCCGCTGCGCTCTCGCCCAGATGTTCGAGCATCTGGGCAGCGGTCCAGAAGGAGGCGACCGGGTTGGCAATACCTTTGCCGGCGATGTCGAATGCCGAGCCGTGAATTGGCTCGAACATCGAGGGATAGCGCCGCTCGGGATCAATGTTGGCGGTCGGTGCAACGCCGAGACTGCCCGCGAGCGCGCCTGCAAGGTCCGACAATATGTCGGCGTGAAGATTGGTGGCGACGATCGTATCGAGGCTCCGAGGTTTCAACGTCATACGCACTGTCATAGCATCGACTAGCATCTTGTCCCACGCGACGTCCGGGAATTCCCGCGCCACCTCGGCTGCGATTTCGTCCCACATTACCATGCCGTGACGCTGCGCGTTGGATTTCGTAACAACTGTCAGGAGCTTTCGTGGCCGTGACTGCGCCAGCCGGAATGCATAGCGCATGATGCGGGTGACGCCGACGCGCGTGAAGATCGCGACCTCGGTTCCGACCTCCTCGGGGAGTCCGCGATGGGCGCGGCCGCCGTGGCCCGAATACTCACCCTCGGAATTCTCCCGCACGATCACCCAATCCAGATCGCCAGGGCCAACGCCCGCCAGCGGCGAAACAATCCCGGGCAATATTCTTGTCGGCCGCACGTTGGCGTATTGATCAAAGCCTTGGCAAATCGGCAGCCGGAGGCCCCAGAGCGTGATATCGTCGGGCAGGTCGGGAGCGCCGACCGCGCCAAAGAAGATGGCGTCGAAGCGCTTCAGTTGCGCCACCCCATCTTCGGGCATCATCCGACCATGGGCCTTGTAATAGTCTGAGCCCCAGTCGAAGTGCTGGACGCGGAGCTTGAAGTCGCCGCAGCGCTGCTGCAGCGCCTCAAGCGCCTGGAGACCTGCGGCAATCACCTCCGGGCCGATCCCGTCGGCCGGAATGGCGGCAATCTCATATTCGCGCATCGTCACTTCCCTGTTTTTTGGTGCTGGCCGCCTCGTGACCTCAATCTCGTGTGCGATCGATTGTATGTTGGCAAGACGGTCTTCTCAGAATTCAGCGACCTTGCCCCACGCAGCAGTCTTCAGGCGCTCGGGCCTATAAGGACGCGGATCGACGATAGGCTCGCTGCCTGTAATGATGTCGGCGATCATATGCCCCGCGCCGGGGCCAATCCCGAAGCCGTGACCGCTGAATCCCGCCGCCAGGATGAAGCCCGGAATCCCCTCCACTTCGCCGACTGCGGGAATGCCATCGGGTGTACTGTCGATATAACCCGCCCACACATCGGAGATCGCGACGCGTTGGAGTTCGGGGATCAATTCGCAGGCTCTTCGATATGTCAGCCGAATCTGTCCCATGTCGGGCTTAGGGTCGAGAATGCGGTTCCGTTCCATTGGCGTGATGTCGTCGAGGGCCCATTTGCGCAGGCTTTCATGGCCTTGACGCCAGCCCTCTAAGGCGCCCGGGGCGATATTGCGCCAGCGGCGGGCGAACATAGGTACAAACTCGCGGCCGAACCTGAACTGCTGCGGCGTTGGATCGACACGCGCCCGCCCGCTGATCGCCAGCGCGTATCCACCGTTGCTGCGCCGCGTCAGAGAGACGCGCGTGGTATGCAGGGCATCCGGCAGGCTGTTTGCACCGGGTGCCACGGCCAGAATGGACGAACGCACGGCAGCTTGCGGAAAACGAATACCGAGCTGATTGCAGAAGGATGAGGCCCAGGCGCCTCCGGCCATGACAACGGTCTTTGTCTGGATGGTGCCGGCTTCGGTCACCACAGCGCTCACCCGGCCGGCGCTCAGCTCCAGCCCGCGCGCCGCGCAATGCTGATGTACGGTGCCGCCCGTCGCCACAATGCCGCGCGCGGCAACCGGCACTGCCTTGGAAGGGTCCGCCGTTCCGTCAGTTGGCGAGAACACGCCACCTTTCCATTTGCGGCCCGTCGCTTTGCCCCGTTCGGTGGCTTCTTCCGCGCTCAGCATGTGCGTGGTGACCCCGACCGTTCTCGCAAAATCGCGCCACTTTGCCCAGCCTGCCAGCTCATTTTCGTCCTGTGAGAGATAGAGGAGACCGCAACGGCGAAATCCAGTATCCTCGCCAGTCTCCTGTGCCACCTTCTCCCAGAGGTCGAGGCTCTTGGTCGCCATCGGCAGCTCACGCGCATCGCGGTTCTGCTGGCGGCACCAGCCCCAGTTGCGGCTGGACTGCTCGGCCGCGATGCGCCCCTTCTCGACCAGGGCGACCTTGAGGCCGCGGCGCGCCAGATAGTATGCGCTGAACACGCCCACCACGCCGCCGCCGATGACGACGACGTCCGCCTCGCGAGGGAGGGAAGGGCTGCAGTCGATGTGCATGAGCGGCGCGGGCATGGATGGGACTCCGGTAATTTGAAGCATCCTAACCTGCCGCCCGCAAATGCAGGCTGCGGAGTTTGTGCCTGGACGGAATTTCCTGCGTTTAGCAGCCTCCAGGACAGGCAATTATTGCGCGAAAAGCTCGCTGCGAGCCAAGCAGGAGTACACTTCATGCAGTCGCTCATCTGCGGTATGGGCGGCACACGGCGCAGTTGTCGACCTTGATCGGCAGCGCCTTTGCCGACATTGCGATGGGCCGCACGGTCACCAATCCGCTCGGCGGCAGCCTGGACATGGTGCCGATGTACACCGGAAAGCCGTGGTCCTATTCCTCATGGGCGCGTATTGCCGGGTGAAGGATATGGTTGCTTGATCCCGGTTTCCGCGTCGAAACGGGAACAGAGTGAAATGCCGAACTGGATGTTCTTTTCAGAAGTTCCTGCCGCGCGAGGGCCAAGTTTCGAAGACTCTGCGGAAACAGAACAGTCAAACTGGCTGGAAGAACGGAGCAACCCTTCCTTATGGCAGGCAGGCTCCAGAGGACATTCGATAGGCAGGGCTTGCCCCTTCGGAGAGTTCTCCAAGAAAAAAAGGGAACAGGGTCCGGTACACGGACCGGATTTCATAAGGGAACCGCCAGGATGAGCAGAACCCGTCTCTCGCAGCCTCAGCGCGCGAAGCGCCGAGAAGGCCAGGCTACGGCCGCTACGGTGAGGCGCTTCTGCTCAAAGGGCGATGAAGCGGTCCGCAACAGGGTGGACGCGCTCGGTTGAAAGGGGAGGTGATCTCGATGGTCGCAAGCATCCAGGCTGTAGCCCCCCACGATGTGGCGCTTTCGGTGCGCGACCTCACGGTGAATTTGCCGCAAGGCATGGAACGGACCCATGCTGTCAAGGACATTTCCTTCGATCTGAAACGCGGCCAGATACTCTGCATCATAGGCGAGTCCGGATCGGGTAAGTCGGTCACGGCGAACGCGATCATGGGGCTACTGCCCAAGGTGATCCGCCTCTCATCGGGAATAATCCAGCTGGAGGGGATGAACATCATCGGCATGTCGCCCGACAAGCTGCGCAACCTGCGTGGACGGGTCGTGTCAATGATCTTTCAGGACCCGCTCTCGGCGCTCAATCCCCTGATGACGGTGGGCGCGCAGATTGACGAGGTCATGGCAGCGCATGGCTTCGGCACGCCACAAATCTGTCGAAAACGCGCTATCGGGCTGCTCACTGAAGTAGGCCTGCCAGATCCCGAACTCATGTATCACCAGTACCCTTTCCGGCTTTCGGGCGGGCAGCGGCAGCGCGTCATGATCGCCATGGCGTTGGCGCTCGAGCCGACGGTGCTGATTGCGGATGAACCAACCACCGCGCTCGACGTCACCACCCAGGCTCAGATCCTGCAACTGATCCGTGACATTCAGCGGCGGAAGGGCATGAGCGTGATGTTCATCACCCACGATTTCGGCGTGGTGGCCGAGATCGCCGACAGCGTCGTGGTGATGGAAAAGGGCAATGTCGTCGAACAGGGCAGCGCCGAACAGGTGCTGAAGTCGCCCAAGCACTCTTATACCCAGCGCCTGATTGCTGCCGTACCGCATTTGACCGGCGAAGATCGCCCTCGTCCGGAGGCTGCCAGCAAGGAGCCGATCCTGAAGGTTGAGGGTCTGGTGAAGACCTATCGCGGCGGCAGCGCGCTGTTCGGCGCGCAACGAGTTGTGACAGCGGTCAACGAGGTGTCGTTCGAACTGGCGCCCGGCCGCACGCTGGGGGTCGTAGGCGAGAGCGGTTCGGGAAAATCCTCGCTGGGCCGACTCCTGATCAAGCTGCTGGACAGTGACGGCGGCGGGATCTTGTTCGAGGGCTGTGACATAGCCAAGCTTTCCGAAGCGAAGTTCCGCCCGCTTCGACCGCGGATCCAGATGATCTTCCAGGATCCCTTCGCTTCTCTGAACCCACGCTCAACCGTCGGCCACATCATGACTGTAGGCCCGATGGCGCACGGGATGCCGTATATCCAAGCGCGCGATGAAGCGCGTGCGCTTCTGGCCCATGTCGGTCTCGATGCCGGCGCTTTTGGCCGCTACCCGCACGAGTTCTCGGGTGGGCAACGCCAGCGCATCGGCATCGCTCGTGCGCTGATGTTCAAGCCGAAGCTGTTGATTGCCGACGAGGCGGTCTCCGCACTAGACGTGTCGATCCAGGCGCAGATCCTGCAGCTTCTGGACCAGATCCAGCGCGAGACGGGCGTGTCGATGGTCTTCATCACGCACGACCTGCGCGTTGCCAGCCAGATCTGCGACGAAATCGCGGTGATGCAGAAGGGCCGGATCGTCGAGCGCGGACCGCCCTCGCAAATATTCCTGAACCCGCAAGCAGCCTACACGCGCCAACTGGTAGCGGCAATTCCAGGAGAGCGGCCGGGCAATGCCCGTCCAGTAGCAGCAAACGCATAAGAAATAACAAGAGAGGAACTACCATGACCAAAAATTCATCGACTACGTCCAACTACTCGAGGCGCGAAGCGTTGCGACTGATGGCGATAGGTGGGGTTGCAGGCCTCATCGCGCCCAATCTGTTGGGCAAGCCCGCCTTCGCCAAGACCCCTCCTGCAGGCCCGGCCGGTCGCGTCATCGTCGGCCTCTCCCAAGAGCCGACCGTGTTCAATCCGCTGATGGCGCATATCGAAGTCGATGACGCGGTCCATTTTTCGGTTTTCGACGCGCTGGTCCGCATGGATCCCCAAGGTGGCCTACATCCAAACCTCGCAGCCGAGGTGCCAAGCCAAAAGAACGGCGGCATTTCGGAGGACGGTCTCAACTGGCGCATCCGGTTGCGTGACAATGCCCGCTGGCACGACGGTGAGCCCTTCACGGCCGAGGACGTGAAATTCACCCTTGAACTCATCACGAACCCGAAGTTTCGCGCTTGGCGCACGAGCGGCCATTCGCTCGTGCAGGACATCACAGTGGTTTCGCCCACCGAGATCACATGGCGGATGAAGGAGGCTTTTGCGCCCTATCTTTCGTTCTTGGCCGAAACGTTCATCGTGCCCAAGCACATTCTGGAGAAAGAGGCCGATCCGAATACAGCCGCCTTCAACCAGGCGCCGGTCGGCACCGGCGCATTCAAATGGAGCCAGCGCGTCGCAGGTGATCACATCGAGCTCGTCGCCAATCCTGAGTACGCGGGCGAAGGCCCCTATGTCGAGCAGCTCATCTTCAAATACATCCCCGACATGACGGTGCTCTACACGCAATTCAAGAGCGGCGACGTGGACCTGGTCGATCAGTCGTACATCACCGCCGACCATTATACTGAAGCCCGCGAACTAGCAGACCGCGTGGTGACACTTGAGACCGGGTCATCCCTGGAGTCGATCTACCTCAATTTGGGCCGCCCGCAGTTCAAGGAGTTGGCAGTGCGCCAGGCGCTCTACGCCGCCTTGGACAGGAAAGCGATCGTCGACACGATCTATTACGGCGTGGGCACCCTCACCGAGACCTTCATGCCGAAGGAGTCCTACTACTACGACCCGAACCTGCCGGTTCAGGAGTTCAATCTGGACCGGGCGCGCCAAATCCTTGATGAGGCCGGCTGGGCGCCGGGGCAGGATGGAATCCGCGCCAAGGATGGGGTGCGACTGTCCTTCTCCAACTCGACAACTTCTGGCAACAACCTCCGCGAGCAGACGCAGCAGTTCCTGCAGCAGACGTTTGCCGAGATCGGCGTCGAGATGACGATCTCGAATTTGCCGGCTGCAGTTATGTGGGGCGAGTTCTGGCTGAAGTCGCAATTCGACACCGCCATGGTGGGCGTCACCTATCTGATTGCCGCGGACCCCGACGCCACAAACCGGCTCCATACGAAGGCAATCGCCGCTCAAGGCGGACACGGTTCGAACACCGGGCAATATTCCAACCCTGAGGTCGATGCCCTGCTCGAAAAGGGCGCTCGCAGCTTCGATCCGGAAGAACGACGCGGGATCTATAATCGCGTGCAGGAAGTGGTGCGCCATGATCTGCCCTTCCTGCCGCTGTTCGCGTACACAATCGTCCTCGGGCGCAAGAAGGGGTTGGACGGCTTCGAGCCCAACGCCAACACCCGCACCGCGTCGTGGGATGCCGCAGCCTGGCAGTGGAAGGCCTAATCCACGCAGTTGCCGCCGCCCCGCCGATTCCGCCGCGGCGGCGGCAACAGACTAAAATCATCAACCCACAATGGAGGGACTCGAATGCGCGGCTTCCTGCTAAATCGCCTCTCGCAGAGCCTGGTGCTGCTTGTGATCGTTTCGATCATCGGCTTCGGCATTCTGAACCTCCTTCCCGGCGGCCCGCTGGCGCAATTCGGGCTCGATCCCGGAATGACCCAGCAGGATATCGAGCGTCTCAAGGGGCTGCTGGGCCTCGATCGACCCATATGGATCCAATATCTGGACTGGGCATGGCGACTGGTGCGGGGCGACTGGGGTCACTCCTTCCGCGACGGAGCGCCGGTATTGGAGGTGATCGGCAGCCATCTCTTTGCCACGCTGCTGCTGATGGGGTCCTCAACCGCAATTGCGATCTCCATTGGCGCCTGGATTGGAATCCGAGGCGCCACGCGCCGCTACTCGCTGTTCGATTATCTTGCAACTGTCGGGGCGATGGTTGCGCTGTCGGTCCCCACCTTCTGGTTCGGACTCGTCGGCATCTACGTCTTTTCCCTCAAGTTGGGTTGGCTGCCTGCGGGTAATATGTCCGAGATCGGCGATGCCTCGATCCTGGGGTACCTCCACCATCTGATCCTGCCAAGTATCGTGCTGTCGCTGGTCCATGTCGCGATCTGGAGCCGCTACATGCGGACGGCCACTCTCGACGCCATTAGCCAGGACTTCGTCAAGACGGCTCGGGCCAAGGGGTTGAGTGAACGCCGGATTCTGATGAAGCATGTCGTCGGCAACGCACTTTTGCCGATGATTACCTTGGCCGGGATGCAGCTTCCCAGTGTCCTCACTGGCGCGCTCGTGACCGAAACCGTCTTTACCTGGCCAGGAATGGGACGGTTGTTCCTCGATAGCCTTGGTTACAGCGACTATCCGGTTGTGATGGGGCTGCTGATGTTCTCCGCCATCCTCGTTCTGCTTGGAAACCTGATCGCCGACATTGTCGTCGCTATTGTCGATCCGCGCATTCGTCTCGCTTGAGCGCGCAACTTCCCCGACAGGAGACAGCCGATATGACCGCTTTCACCGCAAATGCAGCTCCAAGCCGATGGAGAAACAACCGCGCGGCACGTCGTTTCATGCGTCATCGCTTGGCGCTGCTCGGGCTGGCGATGATCATCTTCCTGAGCCTCGCTTGCGTCCTCGGCCCCCATCTCCTGCCTTATGACTCACTGTATATCGATCTGCGGGCCCGCTTTGCCCCTCCGCTGACGGGCTACCACTTTCTAGGTACCGATCCGCTTGGCCGCGACGTGGCGGCAAGGCTTTTCATGGCGGGACGAATCTCGCTGCTGGTGGGTTTCTTTGCCATGGTTTTGTCGACACTCATCGGCACCCTGGTCGGCGTAATTGCCGGCTATCGCGGCGGCTGGGTCGGGGCCACGCTGATGCGCACGGTCGATGGATTCCTGTCATTCCCATCGATCTTTCTGCTGCTGGCGCTGGCTGCCGCACTGAAGCCCAGTCCTGTGATGATCACCGTCATTATCGCCCTCACCAGTTGGATGGAGGTTGCCCGCATAGTCGAAGCGGAAGTCCGCTCGTTACGCGAACGCGAGTTCGTCCTAGCCGGGCGAATGCTGGGATTGAGCGGCACCCACATCATGTTCCGCGAGATACTGCCCAACGCCATGGGGCCGATTATCGTCGCTTCCACCTTGACGGTCGCGCGCGCCATTCTCATGGAAGCCTACATCAGTTTCCTCGGCTACGGGATCCAGCCGCCACTGCCCAGCTGGGGCAACATGCTCAATGGCGCCCAGCAATATCTGGGCAGCGCACCTTGGCTGGCAATCATTCCCGGAGCTGCAATCACCATCGCGGTAACCAGTTTCAATTTCATCGGTGACGGGCTGCGTGATGCGCTCGACGTCCGAGACGACCACATCTGAAAGTTTCACCGACCGTAGATTACCCCTGCAATGCAGCGAGAAGTCAGCCACGTGCAAGAGCCTCATATCGCCGACAAGAACACACCCTACTGGTGGGAAGCAGCGCCCGTCATGCCGCGGCCGCGACAGCCGGTCGCAAAGAACCTTGACGTGGCAATTGTCGGCGCCGGTTATGCCGGGCTTTCGGCCGGGCTTGCGCTGGCGCGCGAAGGACGCTCGGTCGCAGCCTTTGATGCGATGAATCCGGGCGAGGGTGCTTCCACCCGCAACGGCGGGATTACGAGCGGGACCATCCGGCCGGACTATGCCACGATCACCCGGCGCTTCGGGGAAGAGAAGGCCATGGCGATCGAGGCCGAGGGCAAGGTCGCACGCGATTTCCTCTACGACTTCATCAAGACCGAAGGGCTCGACTGCGACTTCCGACTGGTTGGCCAATTCAAAGGCGCTTTCGGATATGAACAGTATGAGAAGATGGCGCGCGGCGCCGAGACGCTGGCGAAGAAACTGGGGATCGAGTCCTACGCGGTTCCGCATGCCGAGCAGCGAAATTATATCGGCACCGACTTCTACCGCGGCGGAACCGTTCGGATGGACATTGGCGGGCTGCACCCCGCAAAATTCCATGCTGAGCTCCTGCGGGTGGCGCTCGCATCCGGGTTGACGGTCCATTCGCATACAGTGGTTAAGTCGATCGAGAGGAACGGTTCGGGCTTCCGTGTCGCGACTTCGGCAGGGACGGTGGATGCACGGCAGGTTCTGGTCTGTACCAACGGCTATACCGACGGCGCCGCTCCCTTCCTGCGCCGCCGCCTCGTTCCGGTCCGCAGCCGGATCATCGTGACCGAAGAACTTGCGCCCGATATCATCGCGCGGCTGATGCCGAAGCTGATGACGATCTCCGAGAACCGGCAACTCGGTTTCTATTATCGTCCCTCGCCCGACGGAAAACGTATCCTGCTGGGGGGCCGTGACAGTTCCCGCGTCGGCGATCCGGCGGCGCCGAAACTTCTCCTTCGCAAGGGCCTGGTGAACCTTTTCCCGGAGTTGGAGAACGTGCGCCTTTCGCATTGCTGGTTCGGCAATGTGGCGATGAACCGAGACATGCTGCCCCGCATCTTCGAGAAGGACGGCGTGGTCTATGCAACTGGCTTCTGCGGTTCGGGCGTGGTCTGGGCGCCATGGATTGGCATGCGTGCGGCCCACAAGTTGATGGGGCATGGCGAGCAGTCGCGCACTGCGTTCGACTTTCGACCGCCTTCGGCCGTCCCGCTCTATCGTGGCAATCCGTGGTTCATGCCGGCGATTATCCAGGGCTATCGGTTGCAGGACCGTCTCGCCTTCTGGCGCGCCAGACGCTAGTCGCCGACATCGGGGGCGATCCGTGGTTCATGCGGGCAACCCTTTGGCGCGCCCGCCGCTGACACGACTGCAGGATCGCGCGGGGTCACCTTGTTGCCGGAGAGTGCCGAAAAATCCGTCGGGACTGGGGCCTGGTGCGAAACTGATCAGCGGTGGGACGCCTTTGCGCGGATCAGCGCGTCGGCCATGTAGAGGTCCTGCAGGGAGATGCCGGAACTGTCGAAGACCGTGATCTCATTGTCGAAGCGGCGGCCGAGCGCACGCCTTTCAATAACGTCGCCGATTGGTGTTACCGCGAGCACGCCGGCGTCGATTTCGTCGCGCACGTATTGGAACTCGCCGATCTGGACGGACTGGGAAAGCAGATCACAAAACAGACGTGCCTTGGGAAATAACTCGCTCGGCAATTCGCGTTTACCCCGAGCATCCGACCCGATGCTGACGATATGGGTTCCGGGTCCCACCCAAGCGGCATCGAACAGCGGTTCGCGTGCGGGTGTCGCCGTCACCACGATGTCGGCCGCGCGCACGGCTTCTTCCGGCAAGGCAGCGCACGCCTTCAGTCCCCTTTCGCCGATCTGATCGACAAAAGCGTCGCGCCGCGGCGAAGGCCGGGCCACGACCAGCACGGTTTCGACTGGGCGGATGCGTGCCAGCGCCATCACTTCGAAGCTCGCCTGGTTGCCGGCCCCGAAGATCGCCAGAACCTTGGCTTGCTTGCGCGCAAGAAGATCGGCCGCAACCGCGTCGGCGGCGGCCGTCCTGTAGGCGTTGACCTTCCCGGCCTCGACTACGGCGCCGAGCCGACCTGTGTGCTGATCGAGCAGCACGATGGTCGAGTTGTGGCGGGGAAGGCCACGTGCCGGGTTGCCCGACCAGAAGGAGCCAATTTTCACGCCGGTCAGCTCGCCCGACGAACCGGATTTGATTGAGAAGGTATTGGTCACCTCCTGTGTGCGCCCGAGAACAGCCGGAAAGACCCAGCTCTGCCGCGATGCTGCCGCCACGAGAGCCTCGCGCGCCGCCTCGAAAGCAAGTTCATGCGTGACGAGGGCGGCTGACTCCTCTTCGCTGATGTAGATCATCCAAAATTCCTCCTGGGCATCGCCGATCGGGCAACCACGAAGCGGCGATTCAAGGTGCCAGGTATTCCTCGCCCGATCTGCACGATTTGGCATGCCGAGGAACTGCATAAAACGAATAATACCGCTGATTTGAAGGGGCAAAACAGCAGCGAAATCTGTCCGCCGGGCGCGACTCTAAGATCCGACTTCAATCCGACTCTGGATCAACTGACAGCGTTGCACCTTATGGCCTTTGAGCATGACAGAGATATCGTCAGCGCCCCGATCGAGCTGATGAAATTGGAAACCCGCCATTTGCCGGGCGCACTGAAGCTGTCGCAGGAGATGGCCTGGCCCTACCGTCAGGAGGATTGGGAATTTGCCCTGATGGTCGGCAATGGCCTGGTCCTTGAGCGGGCAGGACAGGTGATTGGCACGGCCATGTCCTGGAATTACGGACAGTCCTATGCCTCGGTCGGGATGATCATAGTTACTGGCTCCGCGCAAGGCGGTGGCAACGGCGCCCGGCTCTTTGATGGATTGCTTGAGGCGACACACGGTCGCAACCTGCTGCTCAACTCAACCGAAGAGGGGCTGGCGCTCTACAAGCGACGCGGCTTCACTGCATGGAGCACGGTGCTTCAGCACCAGGGCTCGCTGGCTGTCGCCGTGACGCGGAGTACCCGCGACGACATCCGTCAAGCGACAGCCTCTGACCTCGCGGCAATCCAGGCCTTCGACGAACGGGCCACGGGCATGCCCCGGCTGCCGATGGTGGCTGCGCTCGCCGATGTGGGCAACGCATTGGTCATTGAGCGCAGGGGACGGATTGCAGGCTACGCTGTCGCGAGGAGGTTTGGCCGCGGCTATGTCGTCGGCCCTTGTGCAGCCGAGAGCGACCACGACGCGCGGCTTCTGATCCTGGCCCAGCTTTCGAAGCTTCACAATCAATTCGTTCGCATCGACGTCTATGCCGAGGATGGATTGGGCGACTGGCTTGCGAGCCTTGGCCTGCAGCGGTCCGGCAGTGCGACCGCCATGGTCAAAGGACAACGACCCGTCGCCGAGGGGCCAGCCCATATGTATGCGTTGGCAAACCAGTCGTTCACTTAGGAAACGAGACTATGAATAAGCTGGCGGCAAGCTTGGCGGTGAGCGAGACGGCTAGGACGATCGACGCCTTGGTCACCCCGACGCTGCTTCTAGACCGTGGCCGGCTCGAGCACAACATCAAGGGTCTGGCTGAGCGCGCCAGGAAGCTTGGCGTGGTGCTGCGCCCGCATATGAAGACGGCCAAGAGCATCGATGTCGCCCGATGCGCGTTCCATCGCGAACGCGGTCCGATCACGGTCTCGACCATCGCCGAGGCGGAGTATTTCGCGGGCCATGGCTTTCGAGACATGACCTACGCGGTCGGCATTTCGCCGGCCTCGGCCACGCGGGCCATGGAGCTTTGTCGCCGCACCGGCGCTGATGTGAAGCTGTTGCTCGATTCGGTCGGGCAGGCCGATGCCCTGGCCAGCGTCCGCGAAAACACCGGTATGACCCCATCTGTTTTCATCGAACTGGACTGCGATGACCATCGCGGTGGTTTGAGGCCGGACGACCCGAAGTTGCTTGACGTGGCCGGCAGTGTCGTCGCGGCCAGTGCCAAACTCGTCGGCGTTCTCGCCCATGCAGGCGAATCCTATGGCTTGAACACGCCCGATGCGCTGGTCAAGGCAGGCGAGAACGAGCGTTCAGCCACGGTGCGCGCGGCTGAAATCCTGCGCGCCCATGGCCATGCCTGCCCGATCGTCAGCGTCGGCTCGACGCCGACAGCGCATTTCGCCAGCAATCTTGAGGGGGTCACGGAGCTGCGCGCCGGGGTCTACATGTTCTTCGACCTGGTCCAGCACGGCGTTGGGGTGTGCGAACTCGACGACATCGCGATTTCCGTATTGGCCACGGTGATCGGGTCCAAGCCGGAAAAGGGATGGGTGCTGGTTGACGCTGGATGGATGGCGCTTTCGCGGGACCGGGGAACCGCAAACCAGCAGATCGACCAGGGTTACGGCGTAGTCTGCGACGAAAAGGGGCGGGTGCTTGAAGATGTGATCGTGGCCCAGGCCAGCCAGGAACATGGTATTCTCGCCATTCGTGCCGGCTCTGGAAAGTCCATGCCCGAGTTGCCGCTCGGGACTCGGGTCCGCATTCTGCCCAACCATGCGTGTGCGATGGCCGCCCAGCATGATTTCTACAGCGTCGTCAACGGGGACAGCCCCAAGATTGAAGCGCGTTGGGAGCGGATGCGCGGCTGGTAGGCGCGCGACTACGCTCGGATGTCGCCCCACTCAAATCAACACTGGTGGTCAAGAAAATGAAGTTTACCTCTTACTGGCTGGATACGTCTCAGCCGTTCAATGAAGGGTCGTCCAAACCGCTCGAAGGCCACTACGACGTGGCGATTGTGGGCGGCGGCTTGACCGGCTCCTCCGCCGCGCTGGCCCTTGCCAAAAAGGGCGCCCGGGTTGCCCTGTTGGAGGCCGAAACGATCGGCAATGCCGCGTCCGGCCGCAATGGCGGCATGTGCAACAACGGCTTTGCCCAGAACTATGCAATCATGGCTGGCAAGCACGGCAAGCCGGCCGCAAATGCGCTCTACAAGGCTTTTGACGCCGGCGTCGATATGGTCGAGCGGCTGGTGCAGGAAGAGAAGATCGACTGCAGCTTCTCCCGCGTCGGCAAGCTCAAGCTTGCCGCCAAGCCCGAGCACTACGCCATGCTGGCGCGCAGCCAGGAACTACTGGCTGCCAATGTCGATCCCGACACCAGGATGATCGCGCGCGAGGACCTGCGAACCGAAGTCGGCACCAACCGCTACCATGGCGGGCTGCTCTTTCCCAAGAGCGCGGGCATGCATGTCGGCCGGTTCGTCCGGGGCCTCGCGACCGCCGCTGCCCGGCGTGGCGCAGAGGTCCATGAACGCTCGCCCGTCATGGCGATGCGCAAGGTTTCAGGCGGGCATGAGGTAACGACGCCAAAGGGCAAGATCGTCGCGCGGCAGGTCCTGTTGGCAAGCGGCATTTCCCAGGTTGGCCCGCTCGGCTGGATCCGCCGGCGCATGATCCCGGTCGGCGCATTTCTGATCGTGACCGAGCCGCTGTCGCCCGACCACCTTAGGCGTCTCATGCCGACTGGGCGCATGGTCGTCGACACGCGCAATCTCGTTGTCTACTGGCGGCTCACGCCGGACAATCGCCTTCTGTTCGGCGGGAGGGCGCGCTTTGCCGTGTCCAACCCTCAATCCGACGAAAAAAGCGGCCGGATACTCAAGGCGGCGATGGTCGAGGTCTTTCCGGAACTGGCCGGCACCCGCATCGACTACTGCTGGGGCGGCATGGTCGATATGACCCGCGATCGCCTGCCGCGCGCCGGAGAGCGCGATGGCATCTATTACTCGGTGGGCTATAGCGGACACGGGACCCAGATGTCGACGTTGATGGGCACCATCATGGCCGACGTCATGGACGGGCGCCCCGAGCTCAATCCCTGGAAGGATTTCGACTGGCCAGCGATCCCCGGTTATTTCGGGCGCCCCTGGTTCCTGCCGATTCTCGGCGCCTATTACCGCATGAAGGACCTTGTAGGGTGATGACGCCCCTCGAACACCTGGCCCGCAACGGCCACCTGGACAAGTTCTTCTTCGACGGTCAATGGGTTGAGCCGAGCGGCACCGCGACGGGCGTCGTCGTCAATCCCGCCACAGAAGAGGTTGTGAGCCAGTTTCCGCTTGGAAATGGCGAGGACGTTGACGCGGCCGTTGCAGCGGCTCGCAGGGCATTCGCCTCCTGGAGTCGGACCACGCCAGAAGACCGCGCGGGTCTGCTCGATCGCCTGCAAGCGCTGCTCGAGGCGCGCGGCGAACTGCTGGCTCAATGCCTGAGCCTCGAAATGGGCGCGGCGATCGGCTATGCGCGCAGCGCCCAGGTGCCGCTGGCGATCACGCATGTTAAGGTCGCTCGCGATGTGCTGACAGACTTTCGCTTCGTCAAACAACGGGGGCAAACCGCCGTCACCCACGAACCGATCGGTGTCTGTGCCTTGATCACTCCGTGGAACTGGCCACTTTACCAGATCACCGCCAAGGTTTCGCCGGCGCTCGCTGCAGGCTGCACGGTCGTGCTGAAGCCGAGTGAGCTTTCTCCCTTGGACGCCCTGCTGTTCGCCGAGGCAATCGAGGAAGCCGGCTTCCCTGCCGGGGTTTTCAACCTCCTGCAAGGTGATGGTCCAGGCGTGGGTATGGGTCTCGCCTCCCATCCGGATGTCGACATGATCTCCATTACCGGGTCCACCCGCGCGGGCATTGCGGTGGCCCAGGCGGCAGCGACGACGGTCAAGCGTGTCGCGCAGGAGCTGGGCGGCAAGTCGCCGAACGTGATCCTGCCGGACGCAGATCTCGATCGCGCCGTTTCTCTGGGCGTAGCCGCCGCCTTCCGCAATCTCGGCCAGTCATGCAGCGCCCCGACGCGCATGATCGTGCCACGCTCGCTGCTCTCCGAGATCGAGGCAATCGCCAAAAGGGCCGCAGCCCAGATCGTCATTGGCGATCCGCTTTGCGAAGCCACAACTCATGGTGCAATCGCAAACCGTGCCCAATTCGACCGCATCCAAACCATGATCGGCGTCGGCATTTCTGAGGGCGCCAGGCTTCTCACCGGCGGACCGGGCCGTGCGCACGATCTGAACGTCGGGTTCTATGTGAGGCCGACCATCTTTTCCGACGTGCGCACGACCATGCGCATTGCCCAGGAAGAGGTCTTCGGGCCAGTTCTCTGCATCATCCCCTACGACACAATCGAGGAGGCCGTCACCATCGCCAACGACACGGTCTACGGTCTGGGGGCCCATGTGCAGGGCCAGGATGTGGACGCCGTCAGGGACGTGGCCTCGCGGATCCGCTCCGGTCAGGTGCATCTCAACTACCCGGCCTGGGATCCGCACGCCCCGTTTGGCGGTTTCAAGCAGTCCGGAAACGGACGCGAATATGGGATCGAGGGCATGTTGGAGTATCTCGAGGTAAAATCCATACTCGGCTATTTCTAGGCCCTGGGCCTGTCCGTGGCTTTCGACGGTCGGGAATAGCCGTCGGCTCACAAGTTCTTGCTCGGTACCCTGGCGCGCTTGCTGCGAGCCCACGCGATGACGCGTGCGTGCTCGTCCGCCATAGCCGCGTCGAAGCGGCTGTCGCCACTGAAAGCCAGGGCAAGTGCATTTGCGCAGAGTTCGGCGTCCCGGAAGCATCGCCGATGCCTGCGCAGTGAGTGCGTCCTTGTTATAGCCAGCATCGCCAACAATCGCCCAGCCTGGCCCGTATGGCTTGCTGGGCAACGCTGCGCCAGCGAGTGGCCTCTCGCGCCTTGCTGCGCCAAGACGGTCGGCGAAGGCAGGCCATCCCGGCTCCGATCAAGAGCGCCGCGCGCCAGCCGGCCCACCAAGGTTGCCGCGATCACCCTTGATGTCGTAGAGCCTACGGTCGGCGGCAATTGGTGGAGAAGAATATATGCCAGAGCACCCGAAACTCGTCTCGACTGCCAAGTCGCATGGCGGCGCCCAGCATGTTTACTCTCATCTTTCGACGAGCTGCTCGTGCGAAATGACGTTTGCCATTTTCGTGCCTCCGCAGGCACGGGAAAGCCGTTGCCCCGTGGTGTGGTACCTCTCCGGGCTCAGCTGCACCCATGCGAATGTAATGGAAAAAGGCGAATACAGACGTATTGCCGCCGAACTTGGCTTGATCGTTGTCTGTCCCGACACCAGCCCGCGTGGTGCCGACATTCCGGATGAAAAGGACAATTGGCAGTTCGGCAGCGGCGCCGGTTTCTACCTCGACGCGACGCAAGAGCCGTATGCCAAGAACTATCGCATGTATTCCTATATCGTCGAGGAGCTGCCAGCCGTCATCGGGCGCGAATTTCCCGCCGATATGGCGCGCCAGTCGATCTTCGGCCATTCGATGGGCGGGCATGGCGCGCTGACGATCGCACTGAACAATCCCGCGCGTTTCAGAAGTTGCTCGGCCTTTGCGCCGATCGTGCAGCCAAGCACAGCCGGCTGGTCGAAGCCGGCTTTCGAAAAATATCTCGGCCTGGATGAGGCCTCGTGGCGGCGCTACGATGCCACTTCGCTCATCGAGGACGGACACCGTTTCCCGGAATTCCTGGTCGATCAGGGAACGTCAGACGGTTTCCTCCAGGAGGGCCTCAGGCCTTGGCTGCTCGAAGACGCCTGCTCCAAGGCAGGCATTCCGTTGAAATTGCGGATGCAGGACGAATACGATCACTCCTATTTTTTCATTTCGACATTCATGCATGACCATATGACGTGGCATGCCGAACGGCTTTCACGAGGGTAGGCCGTAGGAATAGGTCGGCAATCAGGCGGGCTCGGTGACGACGCCGATGCGCCGGTAGACGAATGGTTCGTCCTTCGAAGGAACCGTCGCAGCGCGCTGGGCCTCGTCGATCAGCATTGCCATGCGCGCATGGATCGGCGATTTCGCGCAAGCCGGGTCCGTCGCGGCGGCATCGCCGGCGATTGCCATCGCCTGGCAGCGACAGCCGCCCCAGTCGATCTCGCGCCGCTCACAGTTGCGGCAGGGCTCCTGCATCCAGTCCGTGCCTCGAAAGGCATTAAATGCCGGGGAATCGGTCCAGATCGCGGCCAGGCTGCGTGATCCAAAACGCTCGAAGCCGAGCGACGGTATGGTCTGGGCGGCATGGCATGGCAGTACGGTGCCGTCTGGCGTCACCATGAAGGCGTCGCGCGCCCAGCCGCCCATGCACGGCTTGGGATAGATGGCGAAATAATCCGGCGTGACGAAATCGATGTTCATGATGCCGGTGAGCCGTTCGCGCGCCGCCGCGACGATCTCCGCCTGGCGGTCGACGGCAGCACGCTCGGGCATCAGTTGATCGCGATTGGTCAGCGCCCAGCCGGCGTACTGCACGTTGGCGATCTCGAGACGCTCCGCACCCAGCGAAAGGGCCAGATCGATGAATTCCGGTACCTCCTCGATGTTGTGGCGATGGATCGGCGCGTTGATGGTAAGCGGCAAGCCGGCCGCGCGAGTGCGGCGTGCCGTTTCCAGCTTCTTTTCGTGGCTGCCCCTGTGATTGCCGATGCGCTCGGTGGTCGCCGGCCGTGCACCTTGAAAGCTCAGTTGCAGATGGTCGAGCCCGGCTTCGGCAAATGCCTCGATGCGGCCATCCGCAATGCCGACACCGGCGGTGATCAGGTTGGTGTAGACGCCGCGCGCCGAAAGCCCGGCGATCAATTGCTCGAGATCGCGACGCAGCGTCGGTTCACCGCCGGACAGATGGACCTGGAGAACGCCAAGATCGGCGGCCTGCGAGAATAGGTCGAGCCAGCTCTGCGTGTCGAGTTCGCGATTAGCCTTCAGCAATTCGAGCGGATTGGAGCAATAGGGGCATTGCAGCGGGCAGCGATGCGTCAGTTCCGCCAGCATGCCGATCGGGGGGAGAGGGGGCTCGCTCATATCTTGACCAGCAGCTTGTCCGACCATTCCTGCAGGAAGGCGACGACATCGGCTGCCACAGCCTCCTGTTCGGCATCATAATCTGCGGCAAGGCCAGCAATGATGTGGCCGACCGTGGACCGCCCATCGCAGCGGCGCAATATGTCGAGGCTGATGTCGTTTGGCCAGAACACCTTTTCGGGCGACAGCACGGCTAACGCCTGGCGCACGGGGTCATACTGTATGCGCACGTGCTTCGGCAGCGATGGAACCGACTGCAGCGACACCATGGCTCTTTCGCGCAGTGCCATCATTGGGCTGCCTCCGGACGGAAGGCGCCGGGCGGGATATTGCCCCGCTCGCCATAGGCGTGTTGAAGCGCGTCGAGCATGGCCCAGAGTATATCGCATTTGAACACCAGTGCATCGATCACCTGCTGCTGACGTTCCGCCGTGTCGGCATGTTCGAGCACATAGGCGAGCGCGAAGTCGGCGTCGCGCGAGGCCTGTTCGGGCCGTCGGGTGAAATAGGCCAGCGTGTCCCCGGTGATATAATCGTATCTGGCCAGCATCGCGGGTACCCGCTCGCCGATGATGAGCGGCGAGAACATCTCGGTCAGCGACGACGCGACCGCCTCCAGCAGGGTCCGGTTCGTGCAAAAGGAGAGGTAAGCGCCAACCGCAAAACGTGTCGCCGGCAGGGCCAGCCTCTCGCTCTTCACCGCGTCCGCATCGAGACCGAGCGAGGTCGCCAGGTGCAACCAGCGCGCAATACCGCCGCTCCAGCCGTCCTCGCCGTCATGATCCTCGATGCGTTTGCGCCAGGCGGCGCGAAACGCTGGATCCTCGGCATGCGCGAGGATCATGGCGTCCTTGCGCGGAATGACAGCCTGATAGCAATAGCGGTTCAGCGCCCAGGCCTGCATCTCCGTCCTCGACAGCGCACCGCTGGTCATCCTGTGATGGAAAGGATGGCGGTTGTGATAGCGCTCGGCACCGACCTGCCGCAGCACGGCTTCGAGCTCGCTTGAGGACAGGCCGTTGCTGGCTGCGTCGTGGAAATCACTCAAAGGTCCATCTCCATCCCGTCGCGGGCCACTTCCCAACCAGCCGCTTTGACTGCTGCCTGCTCGGCAGAATTCTCGTCCAGAACAGGATTGGTGTTGTTGATGTGGACGAAGACACGGCGGCCGATCCTCACATCGGCCAAGCTGGCGATCGACCCTGCGTCTCCCGACATTGCCAGATGCCCCATGCGCGCACCGGTCTTTTGGCCGACGCCGGCAGCAATCATCTCGTCGTCGGTGAAGACCGTGCCGTCGAACAGAAGGCATGCGGCATCGGCTAGACGCGTGCGCAGGGTCGCATCGATGCGGGCGCAGCCGGGAATGTAGAAGATAGAGCCGCGACTGCCGGCACCGGCGATACGGACGCCGATCGTGTCGCCGGCATCGGAGCTGAAATTGGCATCCGGCTGGCCTCTTTCTTCGAGATAGAGGGCTATCTTCCCGGGCACGGGAAAGCTCTCGACAACCACCCCGGTGTCGTGGCCGTCTGCGTCGCAGATCGACAGTTCTTGCGCCGGCGGCAAGATGCGTCGCGGCACGAGCGCCGGATCGAGGACATTGAAAATCGAATTCGCCTTCAGCGTCGCCAGAACCTGTGTCGTTGCATAGATAGCGAAAGGCTGCCGCTCACGCAGGCTGAGCAGGCCGGCCACATGATCGACATCGGCATTGGTCAGCACCACCGCGCGAATGGGCGTCGAGCGCAGCGGCGCATCGTGCGCGGGCTGCAATTCAGGCGTTGCCGCGATCTGCTGGCGAATGTCGGGTGACGCGTTGAACAGAACCCAGCCGAGCCCATCCGCCGACGCGGCGACACTTGATTGGGTTCGTGAATGCACGCCAGCCATCCCAGTGCGAGCCGCACGGCTCAGACGATAATTGCAGTTCCATTGCGGAAAGCCACCGCCGGCTGCCGATCCGATGATTCTCAAGCGCATGAAAAAGCCCGCCCCGCGGCTTCTCTGACCAGCAGCCAATTTGCAGCCGCGAAAAACGTCCCGCTCGCTTCGCGTGCCTCAAAATCTTTCACGAAAATCCCATGCGGCAAGGGGATGCGTGCCCCTGTTGCCAGGGACACGCACCTCTGCGGCCTACTTCTTGGGAGTAATTTCAGCAGGCAGATACCGCGAAATTTCAAAGCCCGCAGCAACCTGACACATGGTCGGTTTTGTCCAGCTCTTCTTCATAACATTTCTCCTCTTCTACCAGCCCGAAGGGGCCGATCCGGTGGTTAGCCAACCATTGCAGGGCACCGAAGCAATGGCTCGTCCATCACGTTCTCAAATGGACAAATGAAACACAAGGTTTTGAAAGGCCGAAAAACAAAACTATCGAAAGTAGCTGTAGTCTTCTCTTCAATTGTTCATCGCGTAGGTTTTTCCTCCTCCTGACCCATCCCAACTATTGCGTGATCGGATTGTCGTGCTCGTCGATCAGCGGCACATTGTAACCCAGCAGGAGCTTGGTGATCTCCGGCTGGTTTTCCCTGATCACCCGGTTGAGCGTCCGTTTCCATTCCTGGTCGGACGGACGTACGCCCATGGTGATGCGGTAGGACATGCGCGAGCCGGTTTTTTCCTTCAACAGCGGAACAATGGTGACATCGGCTCCGAGTTCCCTGGCATAGTAACCTGCCATCGGCCCCCACAGGACCGCCGCGTCGATCTTGCCGGCGAGCATGTCCTTGATCATGACCTCCCCCATGGACGGAGTGATGCGCGTATCCACCGCGAGTGGATAGATCTTGGCGGTCCGCAGAAGCTTGTTGGCCGCCATGTTGGCGGTTGGCGGCGTGCTTTCGACGACGCCGATTCTCTTGCCGGAAAGTATCGGGTCTTCGATCGTCTCGATGCCGTCCATGCCGTTGCCTTTGGGGTATACGAGCACATAGGCGGAGCGATAGTAGGCGTTGGTGTTCTGCACCAGTTCATCGCCTTGGGCGTAGCCCATGATGATGTCGCATCGGTTGGCCCCCAGCGTGTTTCGCACAAAGCCGGTGACAGTGGGAAACCACGTGTAAGCGACTGATTTCCGCCCCGTCTTCTTGGCAACCAGTTCAGCCAGCTTGTTTTCGAAGCCTTGGCCGTTCTTGTCGGTAAAGGGCATATTCGAGGGATCGGCGCAGACTCGCAGAATGTCGGGATCGACCAGTTCGCCCGCAGCGCCAAGCCCGGCATTTTGCGCCAGAACGTTCGACGGCAGCAAGGCGAGCGCGCCGAGGATCAGCAGAACGACGCGCAGCTTCGATGTGGTGCAGCCGATCATATCATCCACCCATGCAGGATGCTTCGGCATCCTTGGCTGCCTGAGCCTTGTTTTCGTGCTTGGGCGGCCTGCCGCGGGGTGCCGCGCCATCGGCGCGCGCGCGCAGATAGACGTAGAGATCGTCCAGGTAACAATAGACGTTCTTGTTGTCGCCAAAGGCAGGCATGACGTTTTCCTTGCCGCCGCCGACATTCTTGCGGCCCTCGGCGACGATCGACAGGAACGTGGCGTAATCCATGGTTTTCAGACTATTGACCAGGGCAGGCGCATAGCTCGAACCTGTTGCGTCCTGTCCGTGACAGACATGGCAATCGGAGTGATACCGGCGGTACCCGCTGAACGTGTACCAATCGACGGTTCCGTTTTCGATCTTGTAGGTCGGATTTCCGTCCGCATCTAGATATTTGCCTCCTTCTTGCTTCACCGCCTTGGCTTTTTCCATGCTGTCTTCGGCCCGTGCCAGACTTGAGCTGGCCAGAGGCAGCAGGACCAGGGCGAGAGCGGAAACTGCAATGCGAACGATCATTCAGACTCTTCCTTCATTCGCCAGGGACACTGGCTGCCGTCGTGCAGCGGCATTGATCGGTGTTTGGGTGCGCGCGTAATCGAGAGCCCAGTTCCCGGCTTCGGGTGACCCGGGCTCTCGTTTTCGAACCTAGTCGTAAGGCTCTTCCCGGTTATCAGTCCGGGAGGCCGAAGACGGTGAGCTGACCACCCAGCGTCGTATAGTCGGCAAGTGCCGCGTAACCGCCGACGGCACCCAGACCAGCGGTTCCAACGACCGCGGTCTCGTCGCCCTGCGCACGGCCCTGATCGACGGCGCCATGCCAGGCAGCGGCGTTATCGGGCGAAAGCAGGCCACCTGCCAGACCGATACCGGCCCATCCACCGACGCCGGACAGAACGGCGACGTACTGCTTGCCGTCATGCTCATAGGTCGTGATGTTGCCGATGATGCCGGACGGGGTCTTGAACTTGTAAAGTTCCTTGCCGTCCTTATCGACCGCCTTGATGTAGCCTTCGAGGGTACCGTAAAAGACGACGTCGCCATCTGTCGCCAATGCGCCCGACCAAACCGAGAACTGCTCGGGCTTCGACCAGACGATCTCACCCTTGGCTGCATCCCAGGCAATGAAGTTGCCCATGTTGCCGTCACCGCCGGGCGCCGCATACATCGACACGGTGGCGCCCACATAGGGCTGACCGGCGGTGTAGCTCACTTTGTAAGGCTCATAGTCCATGCAGACATGGTTGGTCGGCACGTAGAACAACCCGGTCTTCGGCGAGTAGGCGGCCGGCTGCTGGTCCTTGGTTCCAAGCGCGGCCGGGCAGATACCGGTCGAGTTGGTGTCTTCGCCGTTCTGCTGGGTCGAATACTTGGCGACGACCTGCGGGCGGCCATACTGGTCGCTCTTGGGATCCATGTTGACTTCCGTCGCCCAGTTCACTGCCGGATCGTATTTTTTGGCGACGAGAAGTTCGCCGGTGGCGCGATCCATTGTGTAGGCAAAGCCGTTGCGGTCGAAATGCACCAGCACGTCGTGCTTGGCGCCGTTGACTTCCATGCCATCGACGAGAATCATCTCGTTGATGCCGTCATAGTCCCACTCATCATGCGGGGTCATCTGGTAGAGCCATTTGGCAACACCGGTATCCGCATCGCGAGCCATGATTGTCATGGACCAGCGATTATCGCCTGGGCGCTGGACCGGATTCCACGTCGAGGGATTGCCAGTGCCGTAATAAACCAGGTTCAGCTTGGGATCATAGGAATACCATCCCCATGTCGTGCCGCCGCCCGTCTTCCACTGTTCGCCTTCCCAGGTGTTCGTGCCGGAATCCTTTCCGACAGGCTTGCCGAGATGAGTCGTCTTCTCGGGATCGAGAAGGGTGTCTGCATCAGGACCTTCCGAATAGGCTTTCCAGGCGAGCTTGCCGTCTTTCAGATTGTAGGCGGCCAGCCAGCCGCGAACACCGAATTCAGCACCGGAGACGCCCACGAGCACCTTGTCCTTGATGACTACGGGTGCCGACGTGCCGGATTCGCCTTTTCCGCCGTCGGTCTGGTCGCCGTTCTTGACAGACCAGACGACCTTGCCGGTCTTGGCATCGAGCGCGACGACGGTGGTGTCGGCCTGGTTGAGAATGATCTTGCCGTCGCCATAGGCGACACCGCGATTGACCGTGTCGCAGCACATGATCGGAATGACGTTCGAGTCCTGCTTGGGCTCGTATTTCCACAGGATCTTGCCGTCATTCTTGAGGTCGAGAGCAAAGACGTTGTTTGGGAAAGGCGTATGGACATACATCACGTCGCCGATGATCAGCGGCCCGCCTTCGTGACCACGCAGCACGCCGGTGGAAAAGCTCCATTTGACCTGCAGGTTCTTCACATTGTCCGCAGTGATCTGGTTGAGTTTGGAATAGCGGGTGTTGGCGTAGTCACCCGTCTGCATCGCCCAGTTCTTCGCATCCGATGCGAGCTTTGCAAGGTCTTCATTGGCCGAAGCCGTATAGGCAGCGCCGAGCGATAAAAACGCCGCGGTCGTCAGTATGTAGGTAGTTTTCGCAAGTACACGCATCCAAAATCCTCCCGGGTTCACAGTGAAGAATCGACCGTCAAGCCCCACAGGGGCCTGCCCAAGCAATTCATGTTGGGAAGTTATTTTCCGGCAGCTGTCACGACCTACCCCGAAGCAGAGGGCACCGTTACCGCCCGCCCCCCTTGGTCTTCGAAAGACTGCCGCCGCTCCCTGATGACGGTGGCGCTCTTGAAGCCGGAAACAGGGAAAAGCTATGTCATCGTAAAAGACCAGGCAAGCAAAAACCTACAATGCGTCGTTGCGCTGCAATATCGATTATGGTGCGATGCAATATTTAGAAACAAGTAAAATAAGCATCGGGTAAAAAACTAATAAGAGGATGGCCGCCAGCTGCGACATATATAGCAGCCATATTGTTCCCGTATTCTCAAGGTGATACACATTTGACTTTATTTCGATATATTCTACGAGGCACCTCGGAGTAAGTATGCGTGCATCTCGCTGGCTGCCGATAGTGAGCGACGCATGAAATGAACGCGTGAAAGAGGGCGCGCAGGGGGTCATGAAGCTGGCTCTTGTCGGTCGATAGGGCATTCCTCCTTTGGTCGTATACGCAGGCCATGGGAGCTTGACTGGCTTTGCGGCACGTCGCCAATTGGAGCGATGATCCCGTCTGGATGCATGGTGTCCAGGCCAACTGGAGGTTCCTCATGATAAGGTCTGTTGAATCTCTCACCTTGCCGGTGGCCTTTGCGGCGACGCTGGCCTTTGCGAACTTGGCCAGCGCCGCGGGAGACTACCCGACGGCAACGATTGCCGACTACGTGCTCGGCTGCATGCAAACAAATGGCCAGACACGTCAGGCGCTTGAAAGCTGTTCCTGCTCGATCGATGTTATCGCCTCGATCCTTCCTTACGATCACTATGAGAGGGCGGAGACCTTCAAAAGCATGTCGCTGACGACAGGGGAGGCCGCAGGGTTGTTTCGCGAAAGCGCGCCAGCGAAGGCGGCGCGCACGGAACTGAAACGCGCGCAGGCTGAAGCCGACGTACGTTGCTTTTAATCAGGCGAAACAGGCGCGCGTGGCGGTGCCTCACAGTCTCGCCGTTTTATTGGCCATTGGCTGCGAAATACCTTGCAATCCGCATTCGAGCCGTAAGGCGATCAGGCCACGCCCGGAAATTTTTGCTGGAACGACAGCAAAAGGTCGCTCATCACCTGTGGGTTGCGATGTTGCCGCGGCAAGCCTACGTCGAACATGCCGAGCACATGGGCAGGGCGCTGCGCAAGCACGATGATGCGGTCCGACAGCATCAGTGCCTCGCGCAGATTGTGGGTTACCATCAAGGCGGTCGTAGGCCGCGCTGACCAGACGGTCAAAAGCAATTGCCGAAGCCGCTCGGCGGTCTGTTCGTCGATCGAGGCAAAGGGTTCGTCCAGGAAAAGTACCGCCGGTTCGGTGGCGAAGGCCCTGGCAAGCGCTGCCCTGCGCGCAAGGCCGAGCGAAAGCTCCGCCGGATAGAGCGAGCGCATGCCGGCGAGGCCGAGAGTGTCAAACAGCTCGTCGAGACTCTTCGCTCTTAGGCTTTTCGGCAGCGCCAGCCTGACATTCTGCTCCACCGTCCGCCATGGCAGCAAAGTAGGCTCCTGGAACACGGCGGCGATGCGGTTCGAGCCGCCTTGCGGCAGTTGGAAAGAGCCGGAAAAGTCTTTGTCCAGTCCAAGCAGGATGCGCAACGTCGTGGTCTTGCCGCAGCCCGACGGCCCAAACAGGCAAGCGAATTCGCCCGGCCGGACCTCGAAGGACAGACCCTGAAGCGCCGTGATCGACACACCTTGCGCGGACCTGAAGGTCTTGTCGGCGATGTCGACCCTAAGCGGGACGGCGGCGCCAACGGGTTGCATGTCGTTCAATGGGCTGCACCAGGAGAAGTTCGATGACAAGCATCACCGCCACGAAAGCCAGCGTGTACGCGAGAATGGCGGCGACGTCGAAGAGCTGGAAATAGAGATAGATCTGGAAACCGACGCCATTGGAGCGGCCGAGCAGTTCGACCACCAGGACGATCTTCCATATGAGGGCGATGCCGGACCGCGAGGCCGCGGCAAAATAGGGCTGCAGTTGCGGCAGCAGGACATGGCGGATGCGCTCGAGTGGGGCGAAGCGGTAGACGGCGGCCATTTCGGCATAACGCGGATCAAACGCCCTGGCGCCTTCGCGCATCGTCACCACGACATTGGGGATCTTGTTCACGGCAACTGCGCCAATCGCCGCCGCCTCGTTGAGGCCGAACCAGATATAGGCGAGCACGATGACCACCAGCGCGGGAATGTTGAGAAACAGGACCACCCACGGACTGAAGAACCGGTCCGCACCGCGGTAGCTCCCGAGGATGACGCCGATGACCGAGCCGATAATCATTGCGGCGACGTACGCCGCAGCAACCCGTCCGAGCGTGGCGCCAAGATGATAAAAAAGGTCACCGCTCGCCGCTTCCCTGAGCAGTACCTGCCAGACCTGCCCTGGTGGGGGGAAAGCACGGCTTTGCCACAGATGAGCCGCGAGGCCCCACAGCAGGCAAAGTCCAATCAGGGAAACCGTTACCGTCAGCGCTGGTGTCAGCGGCGTCGCAAAGCCGGATCGACCCGACTTGTCTTCCGTTGCGGTCATTTCGCGAGTTCCGGCCAGAACGTGCCGGGCGCCATCTCGGGCGCCCTGCCAACCAGCTTCTCGCCGCCTATCGCGGCCAGCACGTGATAGAGTTTGCCCGCATCGGCCGCTTCTTCGGCGACCGGCCGTCTTGGGATGCCCTGGCGATAGCGGTCGCGCAGTTTTTCCAGCTCCTTGCCTTCTGCGCGAATGAGCGGCGCCAGGCGCAGCCATTCTTCATCGGATCTGGCCAGCAACTCCTTGGCCTGCTTGGAGGCCTTGACGAAGCCCCGGGCGGCATCCGGATTGTCGTTCGCCCATTGGTCGTGGAAGACGTAGCCGAGCGCCGATAAGGGGCCCGAGGCACCAAGCGCTTTCGCCGCATCATCCGCGCCGATCAACCGACGAAAGCCGTTGGCCTCGAGCCGGGCGCAGAAATGCCAGAAATTGAGCACGGCATCGAGTTCGCCTTGCATCGCCTTTTCAGAAATCAGCGGCGGCGCGCCAAAGACGACGTCACAGGCTGTCGGCAGGTCGAGGCCGTGATCGCGTCTGGCCAGCGCCTGGACCAGTAGCCAGCTCTTGTCGAGCGGGCCGTCGGCGACACCGATTTTCTTTTCCTTGAGGTCGGCGAGCGTCCGGATCGGCGATTCCTCCTTCACCATGATTGCCCCTACGGCGGTCGAATAAGGGGCCAATGTAAGGTCGCCGCCCTCGGAGCGCTGGCGCGAGACCCACAGCCAGTCGGTCACGATCATGTCGATCGCGCCGGCCAGCAGCGCGACGTTGGTCGCATCCTCCCCGGCGAAGTAGACGATTTCCAGATCGATCCTGTTGGCCTCGTCGAGCTTGTGGCGTTTCAACGTATCGAGTTCCCAGCTCACGGTGCCGAACTTCAGGACACCAATTCGGACCTTAGCTTTCGCAAAGACGGCAACCGGCTTTGAGGCGAGGATGGCCCCCAGAGCCGCCAAGCGCAGCGTCGTGCGCCGCGAAATCATCATGGCGTCTCCTCTTTTAGGGTCGTCGACGAACCAGGAATGTCGATCAAATCGCTCGTTCCTTGCTCGGAACGGCACATTTCCAGCGCACGACCTTGAGACTCCGATGTTCCTGAGACCATTTTGCGATCTCGGCAGGCGCTAGGAACATGCATTGGAACAGAGAGCCGCGGCTTTCGAAATAGAGATGTTCATCTCGGCAATTGCCCGGATTGGCGCTAAGGCACACCGTTAATATGAGATCGACCATGTCCATTTGGCACTTATCGTCGCCTGCGCGGCGAACTCTCCAGAGTTCGTGCTTTGGAGTTGCGCGGATTCCTGAAGGTGCCCAAACAGCAAACCGGTTGGAGTGAGGCTACGCGTTCGGCCAACAGGCGTCAATGATGTGGACTGCGTGTCGCTACACACCTCCCTTCGCGCAGTCGGGAAACGAAACAGGACCTTTGTACGATTGACTTCCTTCATCGGCAGTCTAGCTTTTTCGAGGCGTGCAGGTGCTGCCAGTCCGGGGAGGAAGGACGAATAGTTCGCTCTCCCGCTTTAAAACGAATGCCGGCGATCAAGGCATCGACACGCGTAAAGTGTCCCCGGCACTCACACGATCAATGAGGAAATGCCATGCGCGCAGTCGCATTTTTCGCCGCCGTGTCCGTCGCCACCTTTGTCACTACCCAGTCTCAGGCACAGGATGCCGCGGCGGGTGAGAAGGTCTTCGCCAAATGCAAGGTCTGCCACGTCGCAGACAAGGACCAGAACAAGGTCGGTCCGTCCTTGAACGGCGTTATCGGCCGAACGGCCGGGACGCACCCGGGGTTCAGCTATTCCAAGGCCATGACCGAGGCCGGCAAGTCCGGCGTCAAATGGGATGAGGCGACGCTGACGACCTACCTTCGCGATCCCAAGGCGATGGTCAAAGGAACCAAGATGGCGTTTGTCGGCCTCAAGAAAGACGAGGACATCGCCAACGTCATTGCTTATCTGAAGCAATTCTCAAAATAACGCGGTACCGCCGGCCGTTGGACTGCGCTCGGCCGGCGTTGGCTCGGCTTTGCGCATGTGTCACGCAGCGTCTTGCAGCCTTCGCATCGCTGACGGCAGATCGAACAGGCTGTCGCAAACGAGGTCGGCGCAAAGCTCTTCAACGGGAATTTGGCTGTATCCGCCACGCAGCAGAATGACGGCCATGCCGGCGGCGCGGGCGGCGGCCACGTCGGCGCTGCTGTCTCCGACCATCAGCGTGTCACGAGGTTCGACCTGAAGCAGGTCGAGCGCCAGCAACAGCGCGTCTGGCGCCGGTTTCAATGATGTCACCGCGTCTCCGCCGACGATCGCGCCGAGATATTCCGTCAGCCGAAAATGCAGCAGGATTTCGCGAGCTGCCAGCTGCGGCTTGTTGGTCACCATGCCCAAGGCTATTCCGCTCAAATGCAAGTGCGTGAGAACCTCCCTGACGCCAGGCATCAGCCTCGTGCGGCCGGTCAGATGCCTGCGATAGATCGGCGCCATGACGCGGTTGGCCTCATCGAGCGCGCTGCCGAGGAGCGGCGTGCCGGAAGCCGCGAAGGCTCGTTCGACCAGTTTCCTGATGCCGCCGCCGATCATGGCCTTGACCTGATCCAGCCGCAGCGGCGGCAGATCGCGTCCGGCCAGCAATTCGTTGACGGCGGCCGCTATATCAGGCGCCGAATCGACCAGTGTGCCGTCGAGATCGAACAGGATCGCCTTGGGCGAGCGAAACGGCCTGCCTGCGGCGACGTTCATGCGGCACCCTTCCACTTGATCGAACAGCCGATCGAAGCGATCTGGTCAAGCGGTCCGTCGCCGGTTCGGGCAACTTGCTTCATCGCCTCGAACAGGTCGCGTCTCAGCCCGGGCAATTCGGCGTCGCGTCGCGACGCGTCCAGCCGGCCGCGATATTGCAGCGTCAACTCGCTGTTGAGCCCGAAGAAATCCGGGGTGCAAACGGCTCCATAGGCACGCGCCACCGTCTGGTGCTCGTCATGGAGATAGGGGAAAGTGAAGCCGTTCGTCCTGGCAAAGAGCTTCATGTTGTCGAAGGAATCATCTGGATAGGCGTCGGCATCGTTGGAGTTGATCGCGACAAAGCCGATGCCTTCGGCCTTGAGGTCATTGGCGTCGCGCACCATGCGTGAAATCACCGCCTTCACATAGGGGCAGTGGTTGCAGATGAAGGCCACCACCAGCCCGTTCGGGCCGGCGTGGCTTAAGATCGAATGCGATGTGCCGTCGACGCCGGGCAAAACGGCATCAGTGGCTTGCCAGCCGAAATCGCAGACAGGTGGGATTGCCGCCAAGATTTCCTCCGATGAAATGGTTTACGCCGCTTTCCGGATCGCCCCGTCGGCCGCCTGCCTGATGGTGCCGATATTGGCGCGATAGGCAGCCTCGGTGCCGCCCTTAAAGATGGCCGAGCCGGCGACCAGCACATTGGCACCGGCCGCGGTGACCAGCGGAGCGGTTTCGGGCGTGACGCCGCCGTCGATCTCTATGTCGATCGGACGATGGCCGACCAGCGCCTTGACCCGCCTGACCTTGTCGACGACCGCCGCAATGAAGGCCTGGCCGCCGAAACCCGGATTGACCGTCATCAGAAGCACCAGATCGAGCCGGTCAAGTACATATTCGATGACGCTTTCCGGCGTTGACGGGTTCAGCGACACGCCGGCCTTCTTGCCGAGATTTCTGATTGCCTGCAGCGAACGGTCGAGATGCGGTCCGGCCTCGGCATGCACCGTAATGATGTCGCAGCCGGCATCGGCGAAGGCGCCGAGATAGGCGTCGGCCGGCGCGATCATCAGGTGGCAGTCGAACACCTTGTCCGTTCGATTACGGATCGCCTTGACCACCGGCGGACCGAAGGTGAGGTTGGGCACGAAATGGCCATCCATCACATCGAGATGGATCCAATCGGCACCCGCCCGGACGACCGCTTCGACCTCGTCGCCGAGCCGCGAGAAGTCCGCGGAAAGCACCGAGGGCGCGATGATTGTCTTGGTATCCATGGTCGTCGGCTCCCATTCTGTCGTCCGTTTCCGGTCGCTGCACACCAACCGCCGTCATCTTGTCAGCGCGCCTTCGTCTCCGGTTCGCCTTCGAGCTTACCTTCCGCGAACACGCGGCTGCCGCGAATATCGGATTCCTCGATGGTGATAAGATCGATTTTCGTCAACGCCCGGTCGCGCGATGCGAAAAGCCGGCTGGCCTGGCGAAGCCGCGCCCGGTCGAGGCTATTGCGAACGGAGCGGGCGTTGGAGAAATGCGGCAGCCGCATGCGGATCGGGAGATACTCTTCGAGCGCCTTGGCCGCCGCTTTGCTGAGACGGTAATTCTGTTCCGCCAGCATGATCTCGGCGATTGATTTGAGTTCGCTGACGCCGTAGTCCGGAAAATCGAGGTGGTGGGCGATGCGCGAGCGCATGCCGGGATTGCTGTCGAAGAAGCGGTCCATCTTGTCCTTGTAGCCGGCAAGAATCACAACCAGATCGTCACGGTTGTTTTCCATGCACTGCAGCAGGATTTCGATCGATTCCTGGCCGTAGTCGCGTTCGTTCTCGGGCTTGTAGAGATAGTAGGCCTCATCGATGAAAAGCACCCCGCCCATGGCGCGCTTGATCACTTCGCGGGTTTTGGGCGCGGTGTGGCCCACATACTGGCCGACGAGATCGTCGCGCGTCACCGCGACCATGTGCCCTTCGCGGACATAGCCGAGACGATGCAGGATTTCGGCCATTCTGAGCGCCACGGTGGTCTTTCCGGTACCGGGATTCCCCGTAAAGTTCATGTGCAGCGTCGGCGCGCCCGAGGTCAGCCCGAACTTGCGGCGAAGCCGGTCGACCAGGAGCAGCGCAGCGATCTCGCGGATGCGGTTCTTGATGGGCTTCAGGCCGACGAGTTCGCGGTCGAGCTTGTCCATCACCTCGTCGATGTTGGACGCCTCGAACTCGGCCTGTAGATCAACCGATTCGCCCTGCGCGGCAGCGCTCTTTGCTATCGCGTCCAGCATGGTTCGCCTAGCTCCGTTCGCCTTCGGGCCTGTCGGTCGCATAAGGCACGATCGAATAGCCCTGACTGCGGCCGTCACGCTCTTGGCGCAGCAGCCGGAACCCGGGTTCATTGGGTGGCCGGTTGACGATGAATGACATGCGCGGTGCTTCCCAGCCCTTGGTCGAATCGAAGGCGGTGACCCGGACATACATGTTGGGCATAGCTTTCCGGCAATTGTTGACTTCAAGCAGGATGCCCGCCGGGTCCCTCAGGTCGAACATCGGGTTGCCGTACATTTCCCAATAGGTGTTTCGCGGGTGTGGATCGTCCGTGTACTCGACGCTGACCGCCCAGTGGTTTTTCAGTGCGTATTTGATCTGCGCCGAAATCTGCTCATCGGTTAGCTCGGGCAGGAACGAAAACTGTCCCTGCGTGACCTTGTTTCCGGGATTGGTCATCATGGCGACGGTTCCTTTCGTCTAGAAGCTCGGCGTTGCGGTTGGCACAAAGTCGGCCGTGTCGGTCGATTCGTAGTTGAAGGTGACGTCCTTCCACGTCTCCAGGGCCGCCTTGAGCGGCGTGCACCATCTGGCCGCCTGTTCGAGGATTTTGGTCCCTTCGCGCAGATAGTCGCGGCCCTCGTTGCGGGCGAGGATCATCGCCTCCAACGCGACGCGATTGGCCGTCGCGCCGGCCTGGATGCCGTCCGGATGGCCGATCGTGCCGCCGCCGAACTGCAGGATGACGTCCTCGCCGAGATAATGGATCAACTGGTGCATCTGGCCGGCATGGATGCCACCGGAGGCGACGGGCATCACCTTGTTGAGCGAGGCCCAGTCCTGATCGAAGAACAGCCCGGTTTCGAGGTTCTGCGGCGTGCGCTCCTCGCGCAGCGTGTCATAAAACCCCTTGATCATAAGCGGGTCGCCTTCCAGCTTGCCGACCACCGTGCCGGCATGGACGTGATCGACGCCGGCCATCCGCATCCATTTGCAGATGACGCGAAAATTCATGCCGTGGTTCTTCTGGCGCGAATAGGTCGAGTTGCCGGCCCGGTGGAGGTGCAGGATCATGTCGTTGCGGCGTGCCCACTTGGCCATCGACTGGATCGCCGTGTAACCGATGACGAGGTCGATCATGACGATGCAGGAGCCAAGCTGTTTTGCAAATTCGGCGCGCTCGTACATCTCCTCCATCGTGCCGGCGGTGACGTTGAGATAATGGCCCTTGACTTCGCCGGTGGCGGCCGACGCCTTGTTCACTGCCTCCATGCAGTAGAGGAAACGGTCGCGCCAATGCATGAAGGGCTGTGAGTTGATGTTCTCGTCGTCCTTGACGAAGTCGAGGCCACCCTTCAGCGCCTCGTAGACGACGCGGCCGTAGTTGCGGCCGGACAGGCCAAGTTTCGGCTTCGTCGTCGCGCCGAGCAGCGGCCGGCCGAACTTGTCGAGCCGCTCGCGTTCCACCACGATGCCGGTCGCCGGGCCCTGGAAGGTCTTGAGGTAAGCCACCGGGATGCGCATGTCCTCGAGCCGCAAGGCCTTGACGGCCTTGAAGCCGAACACGTTGCCGATGATCGATGCTGTCAGGTTGGCGATGGAGCCGGGCTCGAACAGGTCGAGGTCGTAGGCGATATAGGCGAAGTACTGTTGCTCGATCCTGGTGCCTGGACCTGTGTTCGGCACCGGCTCGGATTTGAATGCCTTGGCGCGGTAGAGCTCGCAGGCGGTCAGCCTGTCGGTCCACACCACGGTCCATGTCGCGGTAGAGGATTCACCGGCGATGGCGGCGGCCGCCTCCTCGTGGTCGACGCCGGGCTGCGGCGTGATCCGAAACATGGCGATCAGGTCGGTCTCCTTGGGCCGGTAGTCCGGCTCCCAGTAGCCCATCTTCTTGTAGGGGATGACGCCCGACCTGTAGCGTTCCTTGCCTTCCTTGAGCGTGCCTGCTGAGGGCATGTCGATCTTGTTCATGGGCAGGTCTCCTGTTTGCCGCTCAGGCGGCTTTCGCGGTTGCGATATGGGGGTCGAGCTTTCCTGCAGCGTAACGTTTCGCCATCTCATCCATGGCGATCACCCTGATCTTCGACGCGTGGCCTGCGGTGCCGAAGCGTTCGAAGCGATCGCGGCAAAGGTCGCGCAGGGCGTCCATGGCGGGTTTCAGGAATTTACGCGGATCGAATTCGCGCGGGTCCTCCGTCGCAACGCGGCGGAACTGCCCGGCCATGGCCATTCGGCAATCGGTGTCGATGTTGACCTTGCGCACGCCGTAGCGGATGCCGCGCTCGATTTCCTCGACCGGGACGCCAAAGGTCTGGGGCATCTCGCCGCCATAGTTGTTGATGATGTCCTGCAGTTCCTGCGGCACGGAGGAAGACCCGTGCATGACCAGATGCGTGTTGGGCAGCTTTTCGTGAATCGCCTCGATCACCTGCATGGCCAGGATACCGCCGTCAGGCTTGCGGCTGAATTTATAGGCGCCGTGCGAGGTACCGCAGGCGATCGCCAGCGCGTCGACCCGGGTGGCGGTCACGAAGTCGACCGCCTGATCGGGATCGGTCAAAAGCTGGTCATGGGAAAGCGCACCTTCGGCGCCGTGCCCGTCCTCGGCCTCGCCCTGGCCGGTTTCCAGCGAGCCGAGCACGCCGAGCTCGCCTTCGACCGAAGCGCCGACCCAATGTGCCATGCGTGCGACACGTTCGGTGATGGCGACGTTGTAATCGTAGCTCGCCGGTGTCTTGGCATCCGCCATCAGCGATCCGTCCATCATCACCGAGGTGAAGCCGTGGCGGATCGCCGACAGGCAGGTGGCCTCGTTGTTGCCGTGATCCTGATGGATGCATAGCGGAACGGCCGGATGGATTTCGGTCAACGCCTCCATCATCTTGGCCAGCATGATGTCATTGGCATAGGAACGGGCGCCGCGCGAGGCCTGGATGATAACCGGCGCATCGCAGGCCCTGGCGGCCTCCATGATGGCGAGGCCCTGTTCCATGTTGTTGATGTTGAATGCCGGCACCCCGTAGCCGTGCTCGGCGGCATGGTCGAGAAGCTGGCGAAGGGTGATGCGGGCCATGGTCGTCCTCCTAGATGATGAGCTTCAGCGCCGCTGCCGCGACGGCTTCGGGCGTGATGTCGAAATGCCGGTAAAGGTCCGGGGCAGGGGCGCTGGCGCCGAAACCGGCCATGCCGACGAAAGTGCCGGTGTCGCCGATCCAGCGGTCCCAGCCGAGCCGTGCTGCGGCTTCGATGGCAATGCGGGGCGCCGAGCCGAGGACGGCCTTGCGGGTGCCGGCGTCCTGCTCCTCGAAAAGCTCCCAGCACGGCATCGAGACAATCGCGGCGGCGACGCCGTGCTCGGTCTCCAGCCGTAGGGCGGCGGCAACCGCGATTTCGACCTCCGAGCCGGTGGCGATCAGCGTCACCGCGCGGTGCCCGGCTGGCTCGCGCAGGATGTAGGCGCCCCGGCTCGACCGGTTCTCGTCGCTGTGTGGCTCGTCGCTAGGTGCTTGGCGCAGCATCGGCAGGTTCTGGCGCGAGAGCACCAGCACGCTTGGCCGCTTCTCGCTCTTCAGCGCCAGTTCCCAGCACTCCGCCGTTTCGATGATGTCGGCCGGACGGAAGACGTTGAGGTTTGGCGTCGCCCGCAGCATCGCCAGGTGCTCGACCGGCTGGTGGGTCGGGCCGTCCTCGCCGAGACCAATGGAATCATGCGTCATCACATAGATGACGCGCTGGGCCATGAGCGCCGAGAGCCGCATCGCGCCGCGCGCGTAGTCGGCGAAGCACAGGAACGTGCCGCCATAAGGCACGAAGCCGCCATGCAGTGCGATGCCGTTCATGGCTGCGGCCATGCCGTGCTCGCGGATTCCATAGTGGATGTAGCGGCCGCCGTAGTCACCCGGCGCGATGCGGTTCATACCCTTGGTGATCGTCAGGTTCGAATGCGTCAGATCGGCGGAGCCGCCGACGGTCAGTTCGGTTGCGCCATTGATCGCAGCGAGTGCCATTTCCGAGGCTTTTCGCGTTGCAACCTTGGTGGCCTTCCCGACATGTTCCTTACGGAAGGCGCCGAGCGCTTCGAAGACCGCGTCGGGCAGGGCGCCGGCGACCGCGCCCTCGAAGGCCTGGCGCCGCGGCGAGGCGGCAAGCCGCTGCTCCCAGGCGCGGCGTGCCGCTTGACCGCGGCCGGCAATCTCGCGCCAGGCGAAAAGGATATCGTCCGGCACCTCGAACGGCGCGAAGGCCCAGCCGATGTTTTCGCGCGTCGCGGCGATCTCCGCATCGCCCAGCGGCGCGCCATGCGTCTTTTCCGAACCGCCCAGATTGGGCGCTCCCTTGCCGATCACCGTGCGGCAGGCGATCAGAGACGGCTGGTCCGATTGCTGCGCCGCTTCGATTGCCGCCGCAACGGTTTCGGTGTCGTGGCCGTTCACCGACTGGACATGCCATCCAGCGGCTTTGAACCGCGCCGGCTGGTCCATCGATGTCGACAGGGAAGTGGGCCCGTCGATCGAGATCGCATTGTCGTCCCAAAAGACGATCAGCCGGGAGAGCTTCAGGTGACCGGCAAGATCGATCGCCTCGTGGCTGATGCCTTCCTGCAGGCAGCCGTCGCCGGCGATCGCGTAGGTGAAATGGTCGACGAGATCGGCGCCGTGGCGGGCCGCAAGCATGCGCTCCGCCAGCGCCATGCCGACAGCGGTCGAAATGCCTTGTCCAAGCGGGCCGGTCGTCGTCTCGATGCCAAGCGCATGGCCATATTCCGGATGTCCGGCGGTGCGGCTGCCCAGCTGGCGAAACCGCTGCAATTCTTCGATAGGCATGTCTTCAAAGCCTAGCAGGTAATGCAGCGCATACTGCAGCATCGAGCCGTGCCCGGCCGACAGCACGAAGCGGTCACGATCGGGCCAGTTGGGGGCCGACGGATCGATATTGATGAAGCGCCTGAACAGCACCGTTGCGACATCGGCCATGCCCATCGGCATGCCCGGATGACCGGAATTGGCCTTTTGGACGCTGTCCATCGCCAGTGCGCGAATGGCGTTGGCCATGTCGCGCTCCGAGACGGCGGCGACGGGCGTCAGTGCTGCTGCTTGGCTGTTCATGGCGTCCTCCTCACGACACACGGTTCTTGCGTTCGATCAATTGCAGGATGAGGGGCGTCAGGATCAGCTGCATGGCAAGGTCGAGCTTGTTGCCGGGCACCACTATGGAATTCGGCCGCGACATGAACGAGTCGTGGATCATCGAAAGCAGGTAGGGGAAATCGATGCCGCGGGGATTGGCGAAGCGGATAACCAGCATCGATTCGTCGGGCGTCGGTATCCAGCGCGCAATGAATGGATTGGACGTGTCGACGATCGGCACGCGCTGGAAGTTGATGGCGGTCTGCGAAAACTGCGGGACGATGTAGCGGACATAGTCCGGCATGCGACGCAGGATCACGTCCATCACCGCCTCGGTGGAATAGCCGCGCGTTGCGCGGTCGCGATGGATCTTCTGGATCCATTCGAGATTTATGACCGGCACCACGCCGATCTTGAGATCCGCGTGCCTGGCCAGGTTGATCTTGTCGGTGACGACGCAGCCATGCAGGCCCTCGTAGAAGAGCAGGTCGCTCGGCGGAAATTCGCGCCATTCGGTGAAATGTCCCGGCGGCGTGCCGTACTGCTTCTCCTCATCCTCATCATGGATGTAGGTGCGGGTCTTTCCGGTTCCCCGGCGGCCATATTCCTCGAATACCTCTTCGAGGATTGCCAGTTCATTGGCCTCGGCATGGAAGTGGGTGAAGTTCGGATTGCCCGCCTTTTCCTCCTCGGCCACCTTCGCCTTCATCGTGGCGCGGTCGTAGCGATGGAAAGCATCGCCTTCGATGAAGGCGGCCCCGATGTTCTCGCGCCGGAAGATCAGTTCGAAGATGCGCTTGACAGAGGTAGTGCCTGCGCCCGACGACCCGGTGATGGTAATGATGGGGTGCTTTGCCGACATGGTCTTCAGGCCCTGAAAAGGCCGCGGCGGCTGAAAAGCGGCGCGCGTTCGCCGATGGCGCTCGGCTCGGTGTGGTAGCGGGTGATGCGCGCGACTTCGCGCGCCGATCCGAAAACCATGGGCACGCGCTGGTGAAGGTTCTCTGGTTTGATTTCGAGGATGCGGGTGATCGTATCGGTGGCGGCACCGCCCGCCTGTTCGACGAGATAGGCGATCGGGTTGGCCTCATAGACGAGGCGCAGTCGCCCCTGGCGGTAAGTCTTGCGCTTGTCGCCTGGATACAGGAATACGCCGCCGCGCATCAATATGCGGTAGCAGTCCGCGACCAGGGAGGCGATCCAGCGCATGTTGAAGTCCTTCTCGCGTGGGCCTTCGGTGCCTTCAAGGCAGTCGTCGATGTAGAGCCGCACCGCCTCGTCCCAATGCCGGTAGTTGGCGGCGTTGATGGCGAACTCCTGGGTTCGCTGTGGGATGATCCGGCTCTCGTAGGCCTGGACGAAGGTGCCGAGCCGGGTCGAGAGAACGAAGACATGGGTGCCGCTGCCGAGCGACAGAACCAGCGCCAGCTGCGGCCCGTAGATGAAGAAACCGGCGCCCAGCTGGTTCACGCCTGCCTGCAAAAACGAGGCGGCCGGATTCCCATCCGGCGCACCAATTGCAGGGAGGAGCGAGAAGACCGTTCCGATCGACACGTTGGTGTCGATGTTGGATGAGCCGTCGAGCGGGTCGATGGCGATGGCAAGAGGCGCTTGCCTGTCGAGCAGCACCGGCTGCTCCAGTTCCTCGGAAGCGTAGAGCGCGATCGGAGCGTGGCGCATGGCGTTGAGGAAGATGTCATCGGCGAAGACATCGAGATCCTTCTGGATGTCGCCGTCAGCATTGGCGCCGCGGGTTCCCGCAAAGGCCGTGCCGAGCACCCCTTGATTGATGGTGTTGCGGATCGTGGTGGCCGCCTGCGTCAGCTGACGGATGGTCGCTACGACGGCGGAGCGCAGTTCGTCCGGCTCGCCAAGATAGGAGTTCAGAAAAGCGTCGAGCGTTGCCGCTGGCATCGTAACCTCCCGATCCAGCCGCCTCTCCTCGGGTCGGCCGGATTGGGAAAGGAGAACAAACGATGCTGGATAAGTAAAATTCAATAACTTTACTCAGGCACTTAAAAAATTTTAGTATGCTGTATGAGAAATCTCACGCTCAAGCAGTTCAAGACCGTTCAGGCAATCGTCGCCCACGGGAGAATCGTCAGTGCGGCCAAAGTGTTAGGCCTGTCTCCTCCAGCGGTGACGATTCAGTTGCGGCAGGTGGAGGAAGAGTTCCAACTGGCCTTGTTCGACCGGACATCGGACGGCATGCGTCCCACTGCCGCAGGTCTGGCCTTCGTCGAGACGGCACAGGCCATCGAGGAACGGCTTCGTCTGCTCGAAGACAAGATGGATGCGATCAAGGGCGTGCGCGCCGGCAGCTTGCGGCTCGGCGTCGTTTCCACGGCCAAATATTTCGCGCCGCGGCTGATGGCCGCCTTCATGAAGGAACATCCCGATATCGACATGCGCCTTGCCATCGGCAACCGCGCCGAGACGATCGACAATCTGAAGAACCACGACATCGATATCGCGCTGATGGGACGCCCGGCCAAGGAAGTCCCGGTGCGTGCTTCGGTCTTCGGCGATCACCCGCTGGTCATCATCGCACCGCCCGACCACCCGCTGGCGTCGGCACGCGACATTTCCAAGGAGCGGATCGCCGAGGAGCATTTCCTCATTCGCGAGCCCGGCTCCGGAACGCGCATCTCGCTGGAAATATTTTTGAGCGACGTGCCTGGCCGCATCGACGATCTGGGCGTCGAGATGGGCTCGAACGAGACCATCAAGCAGGCGGTGATGGCCGGGCTCGGCATCGCGTTCATCTCTGCCCACACCATCGCTGCCGAAACCGAAGCCGGCCGGCTGGTCATCCTCGACGTCGTCGGCATGCCGATCCGCCGGCAATGGTTTTCGGTGATGCGCAGCGATCACGCGATCTCGCCGGCGATGGCGACCTTCCACGATTTTCTGATGCGCAAGGGCGCGATGTACCTGCCACTGTTCGGCAAGCTCTATCCGCACGAGGAACTGAACAGTAGAGGTCGCGCGAGTTAGGGCGCGCGGTCCAGGCAAACGCTTCAGATAAACGATGGTGTGTATCAGCGGCTGATCGGCTGTGATCTCCAGACCGACGTCCACGAGCCGAGGATAGGGAGGCATCGCTGGTGGCACGCATTTGCGGAGCCGAGGCGACCGCCCTCCAAGCGCTGGCCCACGCGGTAGCGCCCCCGCGTACGGAACGGGTGGGCTCTGACTGAGCGTCTGCTAGCCTACAATTGGTTCGGCGACAGCTTCTTCGAGGCCAGCTGCCGCTTGGGCGGCAAGACCGCGGGCCGCTGCTTGTGAATCGTAAAATTCCTCAAGTGCATAGACTCTGCCCCACCGCAGGGTGAACACGTGGAGACCACGGTTGACGTACGACGCGTCGCCATTGAGCAGCGTTGCGGTACCGTCCCACTGGGCAAACACGGTGGTATGCCACGGCCAGCCCTTCACCCAGATGTGGTTGACCGTGAGATGGAGATTGGGCAGGACGCGGCCGAGGCGCTCAAACCAGCGGCGCATGGCTTCTTTGTCGCGGCGCTCACCACCAAGTGCGTGGGCGCCGGAAACGCGGTGATGGACATGCAGCGCGAGTGCCTTCACCGCCTCATCCCAGCGATGGTTGTTGACGTGGTCGAAGCTCTCTCGGATCGATTTCTCGACAAAATAACTGTATAGCATTTGACCTCTCCCCAAACTTATTCGATGGCGTGATCGAGGCACCGTGTGGCGAGCCGAGCGGACGCGAGAGCACACGGCCAGCAGCACGCCGGCTGCGGTCTGAACTTCGGCTCAGCGTATTGTCGCGTCGGCTCGCAGATGCATGTTCGTCTCGGTCGAGACCGTCACCTCATCCCCGGACCTTGAGAACGCGTAGAGCGAGTCCTGGTGGCCCGGCATGGAAAATGCCACGGAGTCGTCGTCGGCGAGGCCCATGACGACGCGCAGCGGATCGCCCCCGGTCTTCGGCGCGAAGGTGGCGGTGACCTCCAGGAGGCCGCCGTCGACCGGAACGTAGTAGACAACCATGTCAAGGTGTCCCTCGTGCAGGCTGCCGCCCTCGATCGGGCGTCCGATGGTGGCTCCCTCGGCAAAAGCCGGGGTCGCAAGAAACAGCGCGGCCAGGAGCGATGCGCTCAGGGTTTTGCGGATCATTTCGCATCTCCTTTTTAGATTGCGTTCAAACTCTATATAGGCTATAGATTACGAACGCAATCTAAAAAAGAGGTCAACAATGCGCGTAAGTCGTACTCAGGCAGCGGAAAACCGAGAAACCGTCATCAACGTGGCAAGCCGCCTTTTTCGGGAGCGCGGCTTTGATGGTATCGGCCTTAAGGATCTGATGAAGGGTGCCGGACTGACCCAAGGCGCGTTTTACAAGCAGTTCGCATCCAAGGACGACCTGGCGGCGCAGGCGTCCAGGCGGGCGATGGAGAGCGCCACCCGTCGATGGTCGGCCGCGACTGCGGCAAACCCTGATGATCCGCTTGGCGCGGTGATCGCGTTCTACCTCAGTATGGACCATCGCGGAGAAAAGATGGACGGCTGCCCGATCGTGGCGCTCGGCTCGGATGCCGCCAGACAGGGCAAGGACGTGAAAGCGCCGTTCGAAGCCGGAATCAAGGAGCATCTCGAGATCCTCGGCCGTTTCATTGCTGAGACCAGTGGCGGGGAGTTCGATGGCAGGGCCATGGCCATTCTCTCGACGATGGTCGGTGCGCTGATGTTATCGCGCGTCATCAACAATCCTGACCTCGCGCAGGCCTTTCTGGATGCGGCGGCCAATCAGGTTCGTGAATCAGCCGGCGCTTGAACGGCGTGGCGGCGCGCCCGAACTGACAGGAAAATAGATGCGACGGATTGTTGTTACGGGCATGGGAGCGGTTACGCCCCTTGCTGCCGATGTTGAAACGTCCTGGTCGCGTCTCCTGGCCGGCCGCTCGGGCATCCGGAGGCTTGCGGATGATGTGGTGTGCGACCTGCCGGCGAAGGTCGGCGGGGTGGTGCCCTCCACAGAAGAAGATCCGAACTCTGGTTTCGATCCGGAAGCCATCCTTCCGCCGAAGGATCAGCGCAAGGTAGACCGGTTCATTCTCTTTGCGCTGGCCGCGGCACAAGAGGCGCTCGCCCAAGCAAGATGGGCCCCCGTCTCGGAAGCGGATCGCTTGCGCACGGCCACGATCATCGCCTCGGGCGTCGGCGGGTTCCCGGCCATAACCGAGGCGGTGCGCACGGTCGACCGGCGCGGCGTCCGCCGTCTATCACCTTTTACGGTGCCGTCCTTCCTGGTGAACCTCGCGGCAGGCCACGTCTCGATCCGCTATGGCTTCAAAGGTCCGCTCGGTGCACCCGTGACGGCGTGCGCGGCCGGCATTCAGGCGATCGGCGATGCGGCTCGCCTAATCCGCGCCAACGAGGCCGGTATTGCCGTGTGCGGCGGGACGGAAGCATGCATGAATCTTGTCAGCCTCGGTGGGTTTGCCGCGGCACGCTCTCTTTCGACGTCCTTTAATCACCGTCCTGATGAGGCCTCCCGACCGTTCGACAAGTCGCGGGACGGCTTCGTCATGGGCGAAGGAGCCGGCATGCTGGTCATCGAGGAATTGAGCCACGCGCTGGCGCGCGGCGCAAGACCGCTGGCCGAGCTTGTCGGCTACGGCACGACGGCGGATGCTCATCACGTCACCTCCGGTCCCGAGGACTGCGACGGTGCGCGCCGGGCCATGGAGATCGCAATCGCCCAAGCAGGGATTTCGCCCCGCGAGGTTCGTCATCTCAATGCCCATGCGACCTCCACGTCGGTGGGCGACCTGGGTGAGATCGAAGCGATCAAGAGCGTGTTCGGGCGCGGTTTCGCGATAGCTGTCAGTGCAACGAAATCGGCGACCGGACACCTGCTCGGAGCCGCCGGCGGGCTCGGAGCAATCTTCGCAATCCTGGCGCTCAGGGATCAGATGGCACCGCCGACCCTCAATCTGAGCGCTCCCGATCCGGCCGGCGACGGGATCGACTTCGTCGCAAACCGGGCCCGGCCGATGGCGATGGGCTATGCAATCGCCAATGGCTTCGGCTTCGGAGGCGTTAATGCCAGCGCGCTGTTCCGGCGCTGGACGGATGATCTGGCCGGCGCGTGTACCGGAGGCGCTCATGATTGACGCCTTTCGCTCCGACCTGTCGTGCTTCTCCCACGCCAATCCAAAACGAAAGAAAGAAGTGACCTCCATGAACAAGACCAATCTAGGCGTCGCCCTGGTGACGGGGGCATCCAGCGGTATCGGGCACACAACGGCCAAAGCCCTGCAGAACGCGGGCTTTCGCGTGTTCGGAACCAGCCGTCGCACGGTCGTCGACCGATCCGATGGCGTTACCATGCTGGCCTGTGACGTGACCGATGACACGTCCGTGGCGAAACTTGTCCAGGACGTGCTGGCCGAGACCGGGCGCATCGACCTGCTTGTCAATAATGCCGGCTTTGGCCTGCTTGGTGGCGCGGAGGAGTCCTCGATGGCCCAGGCCAGGTCGTTGTTTGACGTGAACGTCTTTGGCGTTATGCGAGTAACCAAAGCGGTGTTGCCGACAATGCGCCGCCAAGGCAAGGGCAGAATCGTCAATTTGAGCTCGGTGCAGGGGTTCATTCCAGCTCCCTATTTCGCGCTTTATTCGTCGACCAAGCATGCCGTTGAGGGCTACTCCGAATCGCTCGACCACGAACTGCGTACTTTCGGAATTCGCGTCGTGTTGGTGGAGCCCGCCTATACCCGCACCTCATTTGAAGAAAATCTCGCCAGGCCGGATCAGTTGCTTGACATCTATGACTCTGCGCGCGCCGGCATGAATGCAGCTGTGCGGAAAGCGATGGAAAAAGGCGATGCGCCGGAAGTGGTGGCCAAGACCGTTTTGGCGGCTGCGACCGATCCCGCTCCGAAGGGGCGCTACGCGGCTGGAAAAATGGCGCGCCAGGTCAGTTTCCTGCGCCGTTTCGTCCCCGCATCCGCATTCGACAAAAGCCTGCGAAAGCAACTCGGGCTCCCGGTTTGATGACATCGACGAACACCGTGAAGATCGGAATCATCGACGCTGGAAACATCGGCACCACGGTGGCGCGGCGCAACCTGACGCGATTGCTCTGGAGAACGCCCTGCGGTCGTTGGCGTTAGATTAGCGCCATGTTATATTGCGGCGCGAAAGAGCGGGGGCCACGTTCCTTTCACACCGTAAGTGATCCGTATGTGCGATCCCTGCAGACTGGTCGGTATCACGGAAACTCCCGGGCATGGGGTTCGGGAATCGATGGGGACAAGGGGTAATGCTCTACACGCTCGTTATGATGGTCTGCCTGACGGATGTGCCGCAGACCTGTGAACAACGCGAACAGATGGTGGACGGCCTGGCGATGAATCCCGGGACCGCCTTCATGCAGGCGCAATCGCTGGTAGCCCAGTGGATCGAGACGCATCCCGGTTATTTCGTTCAGCGCTGGCGCGTGCTGCCCGGCCGTGGATCGTGATATCCGCCGCGAAGATCGAATGAGGTTCTATTTCTTCGCGGCGAGCGTTTCCGAGACGGCCTTGGACAATTGATAAAGCCGCTGCTCGATTAGCGTCGGCACTTCACAGACGTAGGTCAGTGATTGGACGCGTTCATTGAAAATTCGCGTTGCGAATTTCAGCTGTTCGGTTCGCCGATCGATCTCTTCGGGATCTGCATCCGGCTTTGCCCGCAATGCATCGACATCGGACGCTTCCTTGCGCAACGCGGCGGCCATTTCGAGTTGCTTGTGGGCATAGCGGGAAATACCGGAGATCACCTGCGAACGCTCGGCGTCCAGGTGATCGAACATGCCTTGCACCAGCATCGCCATTTTGGGTGCAAGTTGCTCGGCCGGCAAGGAGGCGGCGAAATCCCTGATCTTCTTTTGAGCTTCCGCAATCGGCATCCGGCGAGCTGCCACTTCCTCGATCAGGGCGGAGATGGTGGGGTCCTTCGACCAGTCCTTCGCGGCTGAAGGAAGGTCCGGTCCGCTCCAGATCTGGCCGAGCGAGAGTTGCGGCACCTTGCGCTGCATGCAGGGCCAGTCTGGATCGGGGTTGGCTGCCATGGCGTTGACGCCCGGCGCGAGCATGGCGACCAGAGCCAGACCGCGAACATGGATCATTCGCGCCATCAGGCATTTCCTCCCGTGTCCTGTTTGCGGGTCATCAGGCCGCGCGAAGGGTCGTAGGCGATGATGGCGGCGGCAAGGAACAGCAGCGTGCAGCCGGCAACGACGCCCAGCGACAGCCAGTCAACCTGGCCGTAGAAGGCAAAGCGGATCAGTTCGACGGCGTAAGTAAATGGATTGGCGAGGCAGATTTTGTAGAGCAGGGGGCTAGCCTCCTGGATACGCCACAAGGGATAGAGTGCCGGAGAAGCGAAATAGCCGGGAAAGATGACGAAGTTCATGATGCCAGCGAAGTTTTCGAGCTGCTTGATCATTGAGGACAGAAGCATGCCGAGCGCGCACAGCATCATGCCTGACAGGAACAGCGCCGGCAGCACGGTGAGATAGCCAAGCGGCGGCGCCTTGACGCCCCAGAACCAGGCAATGATCAGGAACGCGTAAACCTGCGCGATCGACACGGCGACACCGGCGAGCATCTTCGAGATCAGTAAAAACCAACGCGGGAAGGGGCTGACCAGCAGGGTGCGCATGTTGCCCATTTCACGATCATAGACCATCGACAGCGAAGACTGCATGCCCGAAAACAGCAGAATCATGCCGCACAGGCCCGGCGTGATGTAGACCTCGTAGAGCACGTAGGTCCTGTAGGGCGGGATGATCGATACGCCGAGCACCTGCCGGAATCCGGCGGCAAAAATGAACAGCCAGACGAGCGGCCGAACCAGCGAGGATATAAAGCGCTCGCGCTGATGCAGGAAGCGCAGGCACTCCCGCACGACGATCCCTTTGAGGCAAACGAGGTAGTGGTGGAGCCCAAACTGTTCGAACTTCACCGGCGTGAGGGCGGCGACTTTTGCGGGCATTGCGGGAGCGCTCATGGCGACATCTCCGCGATGCCGCTTGTTTCGATGCGGTTGAGCCTGGAAAAGGCGTCGCGGATCGAACTGGCACCGCTCGTCGCAACGACATCGGCCACCTGACCCTTGGCAACCAGGTCGCCCTGCCGCAGCACGACGACATGGTCGCCGTCTTCGACCTCATCGATCAGATGCGTCGCCCACAGCACACCGATGCCCTCGGTTTCGACGAGTTTGCGGATGGTGGCCAAAATGCCCGCACGCGACTGGATGTCGAGACCGACCGTCGCCTCGTCGAGCAGCAGCAGGGAAGGGCGGTGGAGCAGCGCCCGCGCGATCTCGATGCGCCGCATTTGGCCGCCGGAAAGACTGCGTGCCTTGTCATGCTGACGGCCCTGCATGTTGACTGTATCGAGCAGCGCGGCAATGCGCTGCCGGGCTTGGTGTCCGCCAATGCCATGCAGCGAGGCGTGGTAGGAGAGGTTCTGGTGGACGCTGAGGTCGAGGTCGAGCGTGCGTGCCTGGAATACGATGCCGACACGCCTGAGCGCTTCGCCCGAAGCGCGGCTGACGTCATGGCCGAAGATGCGGATCGATCCGCGGCGGGTGCCGTAAAGATGGCTGATCAGTGAGAACAAAGTTGTCTTGCCGGCCCCATTGAGGCCGAGCAGAACGGTGAAAGTTCCCGGCGCGATCGAGAATGAGACGTCCTGGAGCGCTCGCTTCGGACCATAGGAATGGCTGATGCCGGCAACATCGAGCGCTGCCACCTCCTCTCCAGCTCCGCTTGTCACATGCTGCATGCCGCTGGCTCCTTCGGGGCGCGCTGGTTATTTAGTGCACTTGCAACATCCCCGCGGCAAATATTCATCACGTCGGCCTCCCTGATCATTGCTGCGGTCTAGTGGGGCGATATGGCCACGCCCCAAGGCTGCTGGCCCACCGTAACCGATTGAACCGGCTCGTCCGTCGCCGTGTCGATGAAGGTGATGTCGTTGGAATTGCCGTTGGTGGTGATCAGCGTCTTCTGATCGGGGGTGAAGTCGAGATGCCAGACGCGCTGGCCGACCAGGATGTATTTTTCCACCTCGTAGGTTTCGGTGTTGATGACGGCGACGTGGTTCGCTGGGCCGAGCGCGACATAGGCTTTCTTGCCGTCCGCGCTGATTGCGATGCCGACCGGCTGGATGGTCTCGGGCCGCAGTCCCGCAATCGCGAACTGGATCTTCTTCACCACCTCGCGTTTGAGACTGTCGATGACGCTGACGGTACCGCCGATTTCGGCACTGACCCAGATCTGTGATCCGTCGGGCTTGAATTGCGCAAAGCGCGGACGCGTGTCGACCAGGACGTTGTCGGTCACCTCATGGCTGTCGGTGTCGATGAAATGCGCCATGCTGGTGGTTTCGGAGGTGTTGACCATGGTTTTGCCATCGGGACTGACGGCCATGCCTTCAGGCTCCACCCCAACAGGAATCTCGGTCATGACCTGCTTGCTCTCGACGTTGATCGCGGTGACGAGATTGTCGTCCTCGTTGGCGACGTAGAGCGTCTTGCCGTCGGGCGAAAGCACGAACAGTTCGGGATCGGGGCCTGATGGCAGCGTGCCAACGATCTGCAGCGTCGCGGTATCGATGATTTCGATCGTATCGTCATCGCTGGCGCACAAATAGATGAACTTGCCGTCATGCGAGATGGTGATACCGCGCGGCCTTTGGCCGACTTCGACGGTCTTCACCACTTGCATCGTCGCCGTGTCGACGACCGTTATCGTATTGTCTTTCTCGTTGGAGACATAAACGGTGTAAGCCCACGCCGGATTGGCCATGAAGCCGAGAATGGCGAGTGCGCAAGCTCGTCTCTGCACGAAAATTCCTCCCGATTGGTTCTACTTAAGGACGCATTTCGTTTCCGGCTGATCGACGCCGAGCGTATCGAGCTCGGAGATTTGGTGAAGATAACCCTCCTGTGGCGATGTCGAGACCACGGATTTGGTGTCGCCGAGCAGGATTGGCTGGCGAAGCTGATGGTTCCACTTGCGGAAGGTCAGCTTCTGTCCCTTGAAGGCGGCGACCGAGAAATCGTCCGAGCGGATGTAGTCGCTGATCTTCTTCGGATCGTCGCCATTGGTCCGCGTGCTGGCTTCGCCCACCGCCCGCACCGCCGTCCAGGCCGACATATCCTTGGACAGCATTCGCCGGCCGGTCGTCCTCAGGAAACGGCTTTGCATTTGAATGCCACCCCATTGCTCGCTCGCGGGATGCCAGGACGATGCGACAAGACCGGCCGTGCCAGCGACCAGCCGCGGTGTCCAGGTGCGGTAGGGCACATAGGTTCCGAACACCTCGCTCTCATCGGCGACAAGCACCACGTCATGCTCCGGCAGATCCTGCGTGAACACGGAAATCTGCTGCTGTATCTGTGTGGCGCCGGTGTCGGTGCGGCGCGCCGTGCCAGTGTCTTTGAACTCCTTCTCGGCGACGATCTGACCGCCGAAGCGAGCCGCCGCGCGGCGCAACGCGGCCGCATAGAGATGATCCCGCTCATGCGAACCATAGAGCAGCACCCAATTCGGCCATTTCTTTATCACGAGATACTGCGCCAGCGCGTCAGCCAGCATGCTTCGTGTCGGCGCCACATGGAAAATGTTTATGCGGCAGTCTTCCTCACGCAGGCTGTCGTCTGTGGCACCGACATTGAAGACCAGAACGCCCTTGTCGCGGGCGATGTCGGCGATCGACAGCAATTGCCTGGCCGAGAGGTCAGCGACAACATAGCGGTCACCTTTGGCAATCAGATCGTTGAACGCCTGAACCGCGTCGGCGTCCGGCTTGACCTCGGCTATGTCGAGGCTGAATTTCTGGCTGAGGAACTTTCCTGTCGTGTTGTTGTCGCCGATCGCCACATTGGCGCCGGCGACACCTTCGTCGCGTGGCGGCAGGTCCAGCAGGGAAAGCGCCAGTTGCGGCGCGTAGGCCCGCAAATAACCTATTCTGATTTCGGTTATCTTTCTTTCCGGCCTGTCGGCTGCGACCGGTTGCTTGCCCGTCACTTCCTGGGCCATCACGCCTGTAACGTTGGCGGTCTGGAAAAAAAAGCACAAAAAGGCCGCGAGAGTGCCTGGCACCGCGCTCGTCATCGATAAAACTGCCCATTCTTGCACTAAAGTCCGATTGTTCCCGGACCAGCGCGAATTCAAGGTGCCCACAATGAGCTTAGCGGACGCCACAAGATTTATCAAAGCCGTGCAAGTGGACTTACGTGTCTGCTTTAGTCCTATGCCTTTTCGAGGATACGGCGATGAATGAGCGTGTTGCGGTCTCATCCGCAGCAATGGCGGAATGAGAAACTCTATGGGTCGTCATGGGAGGATTGCCTGATGAAAACGCGCGCCGCTGTCGCCGTCGCCGCCGGAAAGCCGCTGGAGATCATGGAGGTCGACCTCGAAGGTCCGCGTGATGGCGAGGTGCTGGTCGAGATCAAGGCAACCGGCATCTGCCACACCGACGAGTTCACGCTGTCGGGCGCCGACCCGGAAGGCC
>NZ_JAMYTK010000030.1:0-61287 GCF_040322355.1 Mesorhizobium sp. M0145 | reverse complement strand
CCTCCACTCCAGCCAGCATCTTGAATCACAAAACCGACTGATCCGGAATCCCCTTCGATTCCGTCAAATCAGGAACCGCTCTAGAGGGCCGGTCGGCTGTTTAATGAGAGCGGAGTTGCAGGCATTCGCGGGCGGTGTGCGCCGGAACGCCATCAGCCAGCAGATGCGAAACATTGGGCGAGCAATGACCGCCCAGGAAATCGAGGAGCTGCAGCACGCAGCCTTGGTGACGCGATCTGCGGTATGCCCGCACGACCGCTCTATCGTTGGCCGGCTGCGTGCTGCAGCCGTGCGATCAGGTCGCGGTTGCGGCAATAGTCTGGCGGATCATCAGCTTGCTGGTGTTCATCAAGCCAAGTCGAGCATTCATCCTGGTGCCCGCAGGAGCGACACCGGTCGACCGCTCGATTGGTGACGGCAATATGGTCCGGAACGATCTTCAAATATTTGTCGACGCCGAGCTTCTGCATCATGCGGCTCATCAAGGCGGTCCTGGCGTCAACTGAAATCAAGTAGTCGAGAAAACTCATGTCGTTTCGCTCCCGTTTTCTGGCAGATCATTGCGATGTCGGCGACCGCTGCATTGATCTCGGTCAACAGGCGTCTCCCTCGTGGCGATATCTATCGTGCGTGCCTTAAGCGACGGGCGTGAAGGTCCTGATGCGACCGGCGGCTAATACAACATGAAGCGGTTGATGCTGCTCTCTTCGATCGGCGTACGCGTGACGTCGCCGAACGCCCATTCCCGCAGGCGGCTATGACCGCATGCGCCGGAAACCCTCAGGTCTGCATGAATCATGCGTGCGAACGCCACCAGCTGTTCGCCATCACCATCGCCGGGGATGAATTCGGTCCGCACCGTGATGCAGTGGTGCTCAAGAATGACGGGGACGTCCGCGAGGCTGTCACAGATGCTTTCGTCGCGTTTAGTACCGATTGTAGCGACACGACTTCATTGGCCTTGGCCAGAAAAGGGAATGCATCTGCTATCGCTCGCCGCGCTGCCGGTGTCTTTCCAGGCAGCCAGCACGGTTTTTGCAATGACATGTTCGACATTGCTTGCGGTGACCAGGACTGGCCGGCCGGTGCCGAGTGTCGAATTCGGCACCCAGTTCGGCGAGCCGCTTTCCAATTTCCGTTCGCTGAAACTGCATGATTTCACCTTCATGGACCAACCATCCCGTCGCCGGCCGCGATGAGCTGCGGGACCTCTGCAGCCGCCAGGCCGATAAGGTGAGCCCCGAACCATTCCGCAAGCTCGATCTCCAACTTCACCATGGCTACGGCAAGGTTTAAATAATTGACTTGTAGCACATGTGTGGTCGCCTTTCGCTGGAGCGTTTGGATGCTATGATGAAGTGCATCCGCCGGCACTCGACGCCTTGATGCGTGTCAAATGACACTACTCACCGGATCCCGAACCTCTGACTATGCCGGTTTTTGCGTGTGCAGAAAGAGCGATGAATGATAGTTAGAATGCGTTGCGGGTTCCCTGATCAAAGGACTTGATTTGGACGACAAACAAACACGTGACCTGTCGACCGGCGTTCGCGCCGAAGGGCGGGTCGCGGCCGAACATGACCGGCTCTCCCAGATGTTCGAGCAGGCCCCTGGTTTCATGACCTTGATGCGTGAGCCGGGTCATGTATTCGAGCTGACCAATGCCGCCTATCAACGTCTGATTGGCCAGAGGCAAGTGATAGGAAGGTCGGTACGCGAGGCCCTGCCCGAGCTCGAAGGCCAAGGATTCTACGAACTGCTGGACCAAGTATACGAAACGGGCAAGCCCTACAGAGGTCAAGGCGTGAAGGTCGCCCTTCGCAATAAGGACGGCGAGCCGGTCGATGAACGCATCCTCGATTTCGTATATCAGCCCATCAAGGCTGACGATGGTCGCATCACTGCGATCTTCGTCGAAGGCACCGACGTCAGCGAACTCTCCTATGCAAACGCCGCACTTCGACTGCGCGAAGATCATTTGCGTTCGATCCTAGCGACAGTGCCCGATGCAATGGTGGTCATCGACGAACAAGGCCGTATTCAATCCTTTAGCACAGCTGCCGAAACGCTGTTCGGCTACCAGTCCGGCGAAGTCATCGGCCAGAATGTCAATCTGCTGATGCCGTCGCCCTACCGCGAAGAGCATGATGCCTATCTTCACCGCTATTTGGCGACAGGGGAGCGCCGGATCATCGGGCTCGGTCGCACCGTCACTGGAATGCGCAAGGACGGCTCGACCTTTCCGATGGAACTCTCTGTCGGCGAGATGCATCCGGGAACCGGGCGCTTCTTTACCGGCTTCTGCCGCGACTTGACCGAACGCCACCGGGCGGAGGCAAGAATACAGGAGCAGCAGCTGGAGCTTCTCCACATGGCGCGGTTTACTGCGCTCGGTGAAATGGCCTCGACGCTTGCCCACGAGATCAACCAGCCGCTCACCGCCATTACGAACTATCTTAAAGGCAGCCGGCGGCTTCTCGAAAAAAGCACGGAAGACAACGCGCCGATGCTGAGGGAGGCCGTCGAAAAAGCAGCGGAACAGGCCTTGAGGGCCGGAGACGTCATTCGCCACCTTCGCGATTTCGTCGCAAGAGGCGAAAGCGAGCGCCAGGTCGAACGCCTGCCGGCGATTATCAAGGAAGCCTCGTCACTGGCCCTGGTCGGCGCAAGAGAAATAGATGTCCGCGCCAGCTACAACCTTGATCCCGCCGCCGAACTGGTCTTGGCCGACCGCATCCAGGTTCAGCAGGTTCTGCTGAACCTGATGCGCAATGCGATTGAAGCCATGCAAGGCATGCCACGCCGCGAGCTGCAAATCATAACCATAGCCCGTGATGACGGCATGGCTGAGGTAAGCGTGGTTGACACAGGCACTGGTCTCGCGCCGGAAGTCTCCGCCGGGCTTTTCCAGCCATTTGTCACCACCAAAAAGCAGGGCATGGGGGTTGGCCTCTCTATTTGCCGCACGATCGTCGAGTCGCACGGCGGTCACATCTGGGCTGAGGCAATGCCGGCCGGAGGAACCGCCTTCCGGTTCACCTTGCGCATCTGGGAAAAGGAAGAGGTCGCCAGTGGCCGGTAGCTATCTTGTGCACGTGGTCGACGACGATGTCGACGTTCGCAAATCGCTTGGTTTTCTGTTGGCGACGGCCAACTTCGCCGTGCGCTTGTACGAATCGGCGACAGCTTTTCTGGCTGCGGCCACGAGCAATCTCGACGGCTGCATTGTGACCGATGTGCGCATGCCGGGCATTGACGGCATCGAGTTCCTGCGACAGCTCCGGAGCCGCGGGCATACGCTTCCGGTCATCGTCATGACGGGTCATGCCGATGTGGCCCTCGCTGTTCAGGCGATGAAGGAAGGTGCCGCCGACTTCATCGAAAAGCCGTTTGACGACGAGGTGCTGATCGAAGCGATCCGCTCCGCATTGGACAGTCGCAATCGGACGGAGGCGACACACCCACAAGGCGTGGAAATCCGTGGTCGTCTGGCGGCCCTGTCGGAGCGGGAGCGACAAGTGCTGGACGGCCTTGTGTCCGGCCTGCCGAACAAGACGATTGCCTATGACCTCGGTATCAGCCCGCGCACGGTCGAGATCCATCGCGCCAATGTCATGAGCAAAATGGCCGCGAGCAGTCTGTCGCATCTCGTGCGCATGGCTTTGGTTGTGGAGTCCAAACGTTAAAGCGAGTCAGTAAGAGACCTGTGGTTGTTTGCCGGGATCGTATCCGGCACCCAGTCTCGCCAGTGGGTCGGGTGAATGTCGATGCGTGCGCGGGTGGCGGCGTTCTTCCAGCCTTCCCGCTCCTTGATGCAAGGAAAGACAAGCGCATGTTCGCCGTCCTCGTCGAGGACGGCCAGTTCCAGCTCACGATCGAACGGAGCGCTTGAGATCGGCTTCCACATCATCCCCTATGATGGGTGGGAGCAGCAGGCCCCGCCTTGATCTGGATCATTTTCCAAATCCCCACTCCGGTATGGACGCTGACACTGACATGGGCCGCCATGCGAGTCACCGGCGGGCCTAGCCATGGTTGTCGATTCATCTGTCGGCCGACCGACTCCTTGATCGTGATCAATGACCTCCCTGGCGGCAGGGCTACGATCCGCGATGCCGAATATCAGAGTCTATGGAGCACCGGCGACACCGTGCTGTCACGAAAAACAGGAGATCGCGCCGATGCTGATCCGCACGCTTTCTGCTTTGGAATGTACAAAATTGCTGACGGCCAACCGGGTCGGCCACTTGGCATGCGCTAAGGATGGACACCCCTACGTCGTGCCGTTCTACTATGCCCAGGCCGACAATCACCTCTACGCATTTTCCATGCCGGGCAAAAAGGTCGACTGGATGCGTGCCAATCCGCTGGTGTGCGTGCAGGTCGACAAACGCGGCCAAGGGCGGGCATGGAGAAGCGTGGTTGTCGATGGTGTCTATGAAGAACTGCCTGATCGGATCGGCTACAAAGTTCAACGCGACCATGCGTGGTCGGTGTTGAGCAAGCACGTCGACTGGTTGGAGCCTGGCGCTCTGAAGCCGATTACGCCTCCTGTTTCGGACAGCACTCCGCATGTTTTCTTCAGGATCGTTATCAAGCAGGCATCGGGTCGGGAAGCAAAGGAATAACGTGCTTCCCGTCCGAACACCGCGGGCGCACAGCCGCTGTGGATTGTGCCGTGCAATCCGTTTTCACGCCAATTCGTCCATCGCGCAAAAAACATTGGAAGTCCGAGCCAGCTTGGGGATAGGCACTCTGTGGCGCATGTATACCAGTGGTGAAGGGCGATGGCGCAGGAAAATCTGGTGGTGTGCAGCAAATGCGGCGGAATCAATCGACTGCCGCCAGCGCGCGATGCCAAAAACGCAAAATGCGGAAAGTGCGGGAAAAAGCTGTTCTCAGGCCACCCCGAGGACGTCGATGCACGAACCTTCGATCGTCAGGTCAAGCGAGGCACCCTTCCCGTTGTCGTGGATGTCTGGGCGCCATGGTGCGGGCCCTGCAAGATGATGGCGCCCGCATATGAAGCCGCAGCAAACGAACTGGAACCGCATGTTCGGCTGATCAAGCTCAACTCCGATAATGAGCAGGCCGTTTCAGCCAGGCTCGGCATTCGCGGCATCCCGACCATGATCCTGTTCCATGGCGGACATGAGGTTGCGCGCACTTCCGGTGCAATGACGGCGGGGCAGATCGTCAGGTGGATCCGCGACCACCTGCCTGTGGCCGGCGCCTAATCGTGGATCCGCTCATCGCCCGACTCGGACTTGCACTGACTATAGGCCTGCTCGTCGGACTGGAGCGCGGCTGGCGAGAGCGGGACGCGCCCGATCGTAGCCGGACGGCCGGAATTCGAACCTACGGCATATCCGGTCTGCTCGGCGGCATTCTCGCAGCTCTGGCCGATGCTCTCGACGCAGTGTCCGTGCTGGTCGGTGGTTTCATCGCCTTTGCGGCAATCTTCGCCTGGTACAAGGCGCGTGAGGCAGCCCATGATGAGGATTTCAGTGTTACGGCGGTAGTAGCAGCCCTTTGCGTGTTCGCGCTCGGTGCATTGTCCGTCGCAGGCGATTACCGCGCCGCTTCTGCAGGAGGAACAGCACTCGCGGCCATCCTTGCCAGTCGAGAAATCCTGCACGGCCTCCTGAAGCGGCTGACCTGGATCGAGCTTCGTTCCGCGCTGATCCTGGCTGTGATGAGCGCGATCATCCTGCCCTTGCTGCCAAACCGGACGATGGATCCATGGGGCGGCTTCAATCCATGGGAAGTCTGGTTCCTCACGGTGCTGATGGCGTCGATATCGTTCGCCGGCTATGTCGCCGTTCGCGTCCTGGGGACCACCCGCGGCCTGCTCGTCAGCTCGCTCGCCGGCGCCATCGTCTCTTCCACCGCCGTAACCGTGGCGCTGGCCCGCAACGCCGTGTCGGGAAGCAATCCTCTGCCGCTCGCTGGCGCGGCGTCGCTGGCCGCAATGGTTTCCTTGCTACGCGTCTGCGCCGTGGTTCTGATCGTCGAGCCAATCGTGTTCGCTTCGGTTGGCATTCCCGCAATTGCCGCGGCGCTCTCCTTCGCTGCTTGCGGAGCATTGCTGCTGGCTCGGGACAGCGGGGATCACGAGGGTCCCGCGGTCGCGCGCAATCCATTCGACCTAGGCCCGTTGCTGCTCTTTGCCCTGCTGTTTGCGATCGTCGCGACCGCGAGCGCTGCATTGGCTGCTCAATTCGGCGGACGCGGCTTACTGGCGAGTTCGGCGTTTGCAGGCATGTTCGATGTCGATGTCTCGGTTCTCAGTGCCTTGCGCCTGGTCAAGCATTCGGTCCCTGTCGAGACCATTGGCCAGGCGGTGCTCGCGGCACTGGCAGCAAACGCGATCTGCCGCCTGTCGCTGGCCGCATTTGCCGGCCCGATCAGGTTCTGGTTGCCGCTCGCAGGTGCAACCCTCGTCGCCGCAATAGCCGGCTACGGCACGATGTTGCTGCCATCGACCTTCTGATAGCGCCGAGAACCGGCCTCTTTTGATGCCGATCAAGGGCCAAGCCGGACAGCCGCTTTATGAAACTCCGCGAAGGAGTACGCCATGATCGGCTTGAAGGGTCTCACCCCGAAATTCCGGCACGTCCGGTTGGTGCCAAGCCGCCTCGGAGGTAACCCGTGCCGCGGCGCATCTTGATTGTTGTCGGCCATCCCGATGCATCGCCGCACCGGCTCTGCCGTAGTCTCGCCAAGGCCTATGCCGAGGGAGCGGAACTGGCGGGGCATGTCGTCCGCCGGGTCGACCTCGCGGCACTCGATTTTCCAATGCTTCGGACGGTGCAGGAGTTCGAGCACGGCGCGATTCCCGACAGCCTAAAGGACGCCGCTGAAGCGATAGTCTGGGCGGAGCACATTGTATTTGTCTTTCCGCTGTGGCTCGGGACTGTGCCGGCTCTGCTCAAGGCTTTTCTGGAACAGGTGATGCGGCCGGGAACTGCCTTTACCTACCGGGACAAGGGTGGCGGCTTGCCCAGGAAACTGCTCCGCGGCCGCTCCGCTCGCGTCGTGGTCACGATGGGCATGCCGGCCGTTCTTTACCGGCTATGGTTCCTCAGTCACGGCATTGCCGGCATGCGGCGGAGCATTCTGCGTTTCGCGGGCGTGAGCCCGGAGCGCGAAACCTTGTTCGGCATGGTCGCGGATGCCACCGATACGACGCGGGCGAAATGGTTCGAACAAATGCGCAGGCTCGGTGAGCGGGCGCTTTAGCACGATTGTCTTCAACCGGAACAGCAAAACTCCCCTTTCGCACGAATGCAAAGGTGGGCGAACGTGAGAATTGGCACGGCTTTGCGAAGTGCCGGTCAGCAAAGGCTCGCCCGCCGACGTCGCAATGGACCCTGAGCGCACTGCTCGCCTCGGCCTTTGTCGTTGCGCTCGGCTACGGAATCGTCTTGCCGGTCCTGCCGATGATGGTCGAGCGGCTTGCCGGTGCGACAGATCCGACATTCAATGCGCGGCAGATTGGCTTCCTGACTGCTGCCTATATCGCCGCGCCGGTGGGCGCCGCTTTCCTCTCGGGGAAATGGTCTTGTTTGATCGGGCGCAGATCTGTCCTTGTCGTCGGTCTGATCGGCTTTGCCATCACCTTGGCCGCTTCTGCGCTGGCCCCAAGTCTGCTCGTTCTTTATGTCGGTCGGATATTGAATGGCGGCTTCGCGGCTGCCGTGGGGCCAGCGGCTCTTGCGTTCATTGCCGATACCCAAGGCGGGGACGATCGCCGCACGAGGGCGTTCGGCCGGATGAGCATGGCATCGATCGCAAGCTTCGTGGTCGGGCCCACACTTGGCAGGCTCGCGGTGGGACTGAAGCTTGATTTGGGCGTTGCGGCTGTCCCGCCAGACCGTTCCCTTCCTTCTAGCGTCCGGCCTCGCTGTAGCGGCAGCGCTTGGTGTGTGGTCTGTGCTGCCTGGAAACCTGCTGCCCTGTCTTCTCGCCGCCCGTCAGCCCGGCAGCGGCGAGGCTGCTTGTGGCTCCTGCCTTCCTGGTGATGGCGATGGGTCTGGTGGTTGTGCCGATACTTGCCGGGCTCACGGAAATGCTGTTTGCGGTTTCCGTTGTTTCGGCTTCGGCCGGCGTGATCAGCCCGCTGCCCGCCTACCGGGTGTCGCGCATCAGTGCACGACGCCAAGGTATGGAACTCGGCATCGAGTCGGCAGCGGTCAGCCTCGGGCGTTGGTGGGCTCCGCGGCCGCCGGCCTGCTGTTCGGGGTTCCCCAGGCTGGAAGGCGCCGCCTTCTTCGCAGCTGCCGCAGCAATGGGCCTCGCCGCGATTGCAAGCCTGAAGCTGCCGCTGCCATTGGCGCGCGCACATTCCGAGGCGCGGTCGAGCCCTGCCGACCAAGCGGACGCAACAGTTTGATCCACGTCATTGCGAGTGCGGCTGCCAGGATGTGAAATACAAAAAACAGGAGATCGCATCGATGCTGATCCGCACGCTGTCTTCACTGGAATGTACGAAGTTGCTAGCGGCCAATCGTATTGGCCACTTGGCATGCGCGAAGGACGGGCAACCCTACGTCGTGTGTTTCAACTACGCCTACGCTGACACTCACCTCTACGCGTTTTCCTTGCTAGGCAAGAAGATCGAGTGGATGAGAGCCAATCCCTTGGTGTGCGCCCAGGTCGAGGAACACGGCCAAGGACGCGGATGGAGAAGCGTCATTGTCGGCGGCCGCTTTGAAGAACTGAGTGACCGGACCGGCCACGAGTTTCAACGCGGTCATGCATGGGCAGTGTTGAGCAAGCACACGGACTGGTGGGAGCCTGGCGCGCTCAGGCCGATCACACCTCCCGTGTCAGACAGCACACCGCACGTTTTCTTCCGGATTCTCGTAGAAGAAATTTCGGGCCGGGAGGCAATAGAATAGGCTGTTTTCCGGTAGATTGACGCGTTGCACGGAACGCAAGCACCTGGCTGACAGTGGATTGCGCCGGGCCGATCGTTTTCAGCCTTTGAATTCTCAGCTCGACATTTCGATCGGCGCCGATGATCGCGAACGTGCCGGTGGCAAGGGGAAGCTATAGATCGCGCGAACTTGGCCGCTTTCGATGGACCATGCCCGCGCCCAACTCAAGTAAGTTTCTTCTCTACCTGCCCTGGATGAGGTCCATGACAGGCGGGAACGTCAGCAATACGCCTACCGCCAGCAACGCGAAGGACACAGAAAGGACCTTTGTCATTTCCACGTTCTTTGGGGCCCACCTGCGCGAAAGGATAAACCAGGCAATCAACCAGACGATGACTGCGCTGGTCGAGACGCCGGACAAGGCGCCGGTTGGTGTATAAAACGTGAAAAAGTGGTTGAGTGATGTAAAGGCATCGCCGGCCAAGGCGAATATCCCCATAGCGGCAGATCCAATTCCAGCGGCCAGGATGGCGGCCGCACCGGGACCGTTGGGAATCTCGTCAGGCCTGATAGGCTTGATATTGGCCATGACTATTCGCCCTCCTGTTCACCGGCGATGATTTCAATCATCGCGCCACCACGAACCGGGGCGTATTTGTTGAGAAACGCCCCGAAAGCACCCGCTACACCAGTCGCCACGAAGGCAACAACCGCGAAGCCGATGACGGCCGTGCGGATTTCTTTCTGCCTGGCCAAAGCCGGTCCGTATTTGGCGAAGACATAGGCGACCATCGTCATGGCAATTGGCGCAAGCCAAGCCACGTGTTCTTTCCACTCCATCCCCAAGCTATGCCACGCGGATGTCTTCGGGTTGGAGGTCAGCAGAAATTTTGGATAGTCCGCTAAATCGGTAACCCCTGGGGGCACCGCCGATCGATACCACGGATACACTATGTAGGCACCCGACAGCACCGCACCCCAGGCAAGGAAGACCATTATCGAGAGATAAAGCAAAAGCAGATTGTGTTCTCTGGCGCTTGGGATGGATGGGGCTCCAGGCGCAGACATTCGATAAAGTTCGGCAAGCGCCGCCGAAAATGCCAGCATGAACAGCGCCCCAAACCCCATGCCGTGGAATACTGTCATAAGATCGCGAAAAGAGATTTCCATGATGGCACCTCCCGACATCAACAGCTGTTTGATTAAAGCCGATGGTTGACCTTTCCGCTTTGACTGGGATCAATTTGCGATATTTTGTGGCTTCAGTTCCTGCTTCGTTATCCAAGGCACCTAGCCGCAGCTATTGGCGGCCGGTGCCGATAAGGTCGCGAGCACGGATTCGATTCCGCATCCGTCGAACGTGATTTCCATCGCTGGTTTGCTGGCCGGGGCCGGCGCCGAATTGTCCGGGAACGCTTCGCCAAAGGAAAGGTCGTGACTACGACGCTCCCCTGTTTCAGGGCTTTGTTCATTCCCCCGCGGCCAAGCCGATCAAGCAGTTGGTGTCGGACCTGGTTCAAGCTCCCTCAACCAGCCGCCCTCGAACCCCGCCCGTTGCAAGCCACTGCGGATGTACCGGCACGAGCGCATCAGCCGCCACAGGAGGCCGCTGCATTCGTTCTCGATCATGAGCACGACGGGACCTTCGTTGAGGCCGAAATGCCAAGGCGAAACCCACCATCCAAAGGCGTTGCCGGATGTTCCTGGATGCGTCGGATTGAAGGCCGCCTTGAAACCATAGGCATTGGCGGCCTTGAGCTTGGCTTGGTGGATGCAGAAGCTGATCGCCGGCCGGACGATTTCGGGAGCAAAAGGCAGGGAGGCAGCGACCGACCACGGAGCGAGCGTGCCATCGTCGGGACCATAGGGCACGCCGCGCGCGACATAACCCTCGAACTGGCGCTCGATGCCGTTCAACTTGAGCGTGGAAGGACCAGGCCCCTCGCTTGCGGTGATGCCCCAGCAGTGTTCGCCATAACCCTCAAATCCACGCGGATTGTCGACGGCGTAGCGTTGCTGAACGAATGTGGCCCGTCGGCTGTTCTCGAAATAGTCGCTTCGCTTGCTACGCATGAAGGCATCCTGGATGACACGAAAATCGATCCAGACATGGGAAAGCTGGTGAATGAACAGCGATCCAGCATAAAGATATTCGTAGCCGTAACAATTTTCCCATCGGAATGTTGCGGTCCAGGCCGGGTAGCTAGTCTCGGGCAAGGGGTGGTTCGGCGAACCCAGTCCCAGGACATAGAGCAAGAGCGCCTCGTCATAGCCTTGCCAGCGATATTTCAGGAACCCGTGCTCGGGTGTCCAGCCGTGGGCGACGGTCTCTCCCCCGTCCTGCGCCCAGCGCCAATCGGCACGGTGATAAAGCGCCTCGGCCAAGGTACGGATCTCGGCCTCGGGCGCGGTATCGGCATCGAAATACTGCCCTGCAGCCAGCGCGCCCGCCAGCAGGAACGTGCTGTCGATCGTCGACAGCTCGCATTGCCAGGTCCGCCGGCCGGTCTGCATGTCCAGGAAGTGATAATAGAAGCCGCGGTATCCGGTAGCGTCGGGCTCGGGGCCCTGCGGACTGTTCCAGAAGAAGCGCAGCGTTGCCAAGGTGCGTTCCGCGGCCGCGCTTCGCGTCATGAATCCGCGCTCGACTCCCACCGGATAGCAAGCCAGCGCCAAGCCGGTGGCCGCAATGCTTGCCGGCCAATCCGCCTCGGTCTTGTCCAGGATGAGACCGTTGGCGGGGTTCGCTTCATGAATGAAGTAGTCGAATGTCTCCCGCTGCAATATCGCCAGATCGTCTTGCATGGCAGAGGTGTTCGCGACGCTGTTGGTCTCGGGAGAATGCGCTCGCATCGCGCTGCGTTCCCCCCCGCTGTTTACGGATGCGCCAGACACAGATGGTCGAACACACCTTTGACGCCCCTGACGCCTTCGGCAACCACGCGCACAGCATCCCGTTCACTCTGCGATCTGACCGCACCCGAAAAATGCACCAGGCCATCAGTCACCATAAGCGTTAACGCGTCTGCTTCGACCCCTGCGTCCTCTCGCAGCCGTGTAAGAATGCTGCGCCGGATCGCATCGTCACCTGCCGCCGTAGCGTCGTCAAACCTCGTCGCAACGACGACGCGCAGAAGATCGGCGCGGCTGACGACGCCGACCAGACGCTGTCCTCTCATCACCGGAATGCGCTTTATGCCGTGCTCCTGCATCAGCGCAACAATTCGCGCTATCGGGGTTTCCTCGTCCGCCACGATGACATCCGAGGTCATCAGATCCGCCACTTTCCAGCTGTGGCCCTTCACATAGCTGCGCGGTGCACCTATCGGAAATACTGGGGCACCCAGTTCTGACCTGCGCAGGAAATCACCCTCGCTCACAATTCCAGCCAGGCGGCCTTTGTCATCGACGACAGGCATGCCGCTGATGTGATGATCCAGCATGATCCGCGCTGCATGTCTTACGCTGTGGTCAGGCGACACGGCAACAATGTTTGGACTCATTACATCCTTTGCTTTCATCTGCCTCATCCTTGGCTCAGTTCAAGTGAACAGGCGCCGGAGCGACAATCGGCGGCATCGTAGCGTAAATGCCGCCGACCTCTTTGAGGCAAGTCAATGCCGGTTCCGAACCGACCGGTGCGGGCGACTCGACTGCTCCCACAACATGTCGAGCGGCTACCGAAACACATGACCGCCCCCGAAGCGGTTTTGATTTGTATCAATGTCGCGCTCACCTCGACGGAAGACTGTGCCATGCGACCTCGCGGATTGATGTCTGCGCCGACGCGACAAGTGCCTCGAACATGCGATCCCTGGCGGCCATGGCTGATACTTGTCTTCACCGCAAGAGCGCTGACCAAAACCTACACGTCGGGCGAGACGCAAGTGCTTGCGTGTCGTAAGCTGGATCTTGAGATCGCGGCGGGAGAGATGGTCGTTCTGCTTGGACCGTCGGGCAGCGGGAAGTCGATCCTGCTCAACATCATGGGCGGGCTTGACCACGCCACGAGCGGCCAGTTGTTCTTCAGGGACCAGGAACTGACCAACCTCGATGATCGGGGGCTGACTGCCTATCGGCGGCAGCACGTCGGGTTCGTTTTCCGGTTCTACAACCTGATCCCCAGCCTGACCGCTTATGAAAATGTCGCTCTCGTCACAGAGATTTCCGATCATCCGATGCGCCCGGAGGAGGCTTTGGCGCTAGTCGGGCTTGAACCGAGGATGCACCATTTCCCGGCTCAATTGTCCGGTGGCGAACAGCAACGCGTGGCCATTGCCCGTGCCATCGCCAACGCCCGGACGTGTTGCTTTGCGACGAGCCGACAGGCGCGCTGGATTCCAAGACAGGCATCGGGGTAATCGAGGCACTGCTCGGCATCAATGCCCAGCTTGGCACCACGACACTCATCATCACGCACAACGCCAGCATCCAGGATGTCGCCGATCGCGTCCTGTTTTTCGCCGTGCGGCACAAGTCGGCAGAAGCATACGCAAGTTCCCGAGAAGGCGAGCGCCGCGTAGGCACGCTGCCGGCCTTCACCGCTTTCCCAGCCAAGCACTAGGTAGTTTCCCGTAGGGATAGAACCGAATTTCGCGACCTGCTGATTCGCGCGATTGCTGTGCTACGGATCAACCGGGAAACAGCCATGCACGCCCAATCGAGCTCCAGAATTTCACTACCGTCGCACGGCTTACAGTCGAGCCTGCCTACGGCATTCGATCCGACACTGCTACAGCCGGTCAGCTTCTTTCGCTGCGGTTCGGAAATCTATGCGCAAGGTGAAAAGGCCGGAGCCTTCTATCAGGTCGAGTTTGGCGCCGTGCGTGTTTACCGCCTGCTTGCGGACGGTCGCAGGCAGATAAGTGCCTTCCATCTGGCCGGAGAGACATTCGGTTTCGAAGCCGACACCACTCATCATTTTTTCGCCGAAGCCATCAACGCCGTGGGTGTCCGCGTCTTCCGCTTTGCCACTGGTGCGGATCTCTCCCGTCAGCTGCTGCCGTTGGCTCTCAAGGGCCTGACGAGAGCGCAGGAACATCTCTTGGTTCTCGGCCGTCAGAATGCCATCGAACGCGTCGCCGCGTTCCTGGTCGACATGGCGGAGCGGCAGGGCGGCTTGCGACAGGTCGAACTGCCGATGTCGCGCATGGATATCGGCGATTATCTCGGCCTCACCATCGAAACCGTGTCGCGGGTTTTCACCCGGCTGAAGGACAAAGGCGTCATCCGCCTGCTCAATCTGCGCAGCATCGAGATCATCAAGCACGACGTGCTTCATGCGATGAGCGAGTGAGGCTACTTGGTCACTTGCCGCGCGTGGCAGACCGTAAGCGTTGCCGCTTTTTCGACCGACTTTGGTGACTCGAGGTTCAATCGCTGTGGGGCTCTTGGGGCAAGCGCGCAGCTAGGCCGCCTTCTTGATCTCCGCGACCTGAACGCCCAGTCGGAACGCCTGACCGTCTGCAAACGAACGCGCGTAGCTCTCAGATGTAAAAGCGACCGTGGTGGTGGTGCCGTTGACCGTCACGCGAACCGACCACTCTTTGTCCCTAATGATTTCAACGGCATGTTGCTCATGCGCAGCCATGCATTCCTCCCAGAATGGTCCGTTGAGGATGGGAGGATAGCGTCGTAAAACTGGTTTGCATGCAAATAATCCGACACCGCGACGTCGACATGTCAAAACACGCACAGCTAGGCTCAAGTCGATGGCGTTGCCTTGAGCTTGGTCGATGCAAGAGGACACCACAGCGGCGACTCACCTTCAAGGGCGACTGCGCAGTTCACGCCCCTGTCTGGGGAACACGCGGATTACCAGGCGGACAAAAAAAGCCCCAGCGCTGGGTCGATGCGCCGGGGCTTTGGGCACGTACAAGCTACACCAACATGTCCGCATATGAACGTGCGCTAATAAAGTGAAGGAATGGTGAACCACGCATATGCCGAAGGGCGCACGCTAAAAGCTGGGGTGAAGCGCAGTATAGTAATGACGAGTTTGCGCACTCTGATTGTCCCACCTTACTTTCGACCAAACGACGGGGTGAGGATGCGGGCAGTCTTGTTGCTTTGATGACGTATGCCGTCACCGCTCATGCCGATGAAGCGAGCCGGCTCACTGACGCCGTCCTCGACCGGCTGCGAAAGACTGTCGCAAGACCGGATGATTGTATCGAACCCGGAAACAGACCAACGCCGGCGCAACCTCACCCTGAAACCAAAAGACAATATCGATGACCTCCAACAGCTATGCTCCCAAGGGTTCAAGCGCCTGCAAACGTTGACCACGCCCACTTTCGCTATCGCCGCCTGGATGATGACGGCCGCATCAATTTCATGGGGCAAGCATAGCCGCCAAGGGGTTCTGCCCGATGGCCGCGACTAGGCTCGTGGATACCTCGAACCATCACCAAGACACCGCGAGACGCGGAAGAGGCAAGCCGCTTCATCAACCGGCGACACCGAAAGCTGCTGATCAATGTGAGCCGCAGTAACGAAGCGTAATCGGGTTCCCACTACAAAAAGGCTCAAACCGCGCAAGACCGCGGATCGATCCGACCAGGATCTTCAACGGTCTGCCTAATGGAAGTCGCCGCTATGGAAATCGTCACGAACAACCCCACGAACAGTCATCTGATGACTTCACGGCGTTTTGCGCCTCTCTTCTGGACGCAGTTCCTGTCCGCCTTCAACGACAATTTCCTCAAGAACACGCTGGTTTTCCTTATTCTGTTCACCCTGGCGGCGGACAAGGCGGCATCACTGGTCACCCTGGCGGGTGCCGTCTTCATGGCTCCTTTCCTGCTCCTGTCCGCCCTTGGTGGCGAGATCGCCGACCGGTTCGACAAGGCGCTCATCGCCCGTCGGCTGAATTCACCGAGATCGCCGCTGCGGCTGTCGCTGTCGTCGGGATCGCGCTGTCGTCGATCCCGGTGCTGATGATGGCGTTGCTCATGTTCGGCATCATCTCGGCACTGTTCGGACCGATCAAGTACGGCATCCTGCCGGATCATCTCGAGCGCAAGGAATTGCCCCGCGCCAATGCCTGGATCGAATCGGCAACCTTCGCCGCCATCCTCGGCGGCACTATCGCCGGAGGCGTCGTCTCGGCCGATGGCATAGGCGTCTCGGTCTTCGGGCCGATGATGATGATCCTCGCCATCGGTTGCTGGTTTGTCAGCCGATACATTCCGTCAACCGGTTCTGCTGCACCCGACCTCGTTATAGACCGGAACATCTTTCGCTCGACGTGGCGACAGGTCAACGGCTTGCGTGCCGACAAGCGGATCTGGCGCGCCGGACTGATGACGTCGTGGTTCTGGCTTATCGGGGCCATTGTCCTTTCGATCCTGCCTACGTTGGTCAAGGATTCGCTCGGTGGCGGAGAAATCGCTGTCACCGCCTATCTCGCGGTGTTCGCCGTCTCGATCGCGATTGGCTCTGCCATAGCCGCATGGATGTCGCAGGGCCGCATCGTGCTCTTGCCAGCCCCGGTTGGCACGGCGTTGATGGCACTATTCGGCTTGGACCTGGCCTGGACCATCTGGAGCATGCAGCGCTCGCCCAGGGCCGAAACGCTCGCAATATTCTTCGCCGGGCCAAACACGGTCCATGTTGCGATCGACCTTGCCGGCATGGCTATTGCCAGCGCCTTTCTTGTCGTGCCTACCTTCGCCGCAGTGCAAGCCTGGGCGCCCGAAGCCAGCCGCGCTCGCGTCGTCGCCGCCGTGAGCATCGTCAATGCAGGCTTCATGACGGTGGGCGGCATACTTGTCGCCGCGATTCAAGCAGCGGGCGTCTCCACTGGAGGTATCCTGTTCGGCCTCGCCGCACTCAACGTGGTCGCCGCCTGGCTGATGCTGAGATACCTTCCGACAAACGCCTTCCGCGATTTCGTTTCCATTCTGTTCCGAGCCTTCCATCGTCTGGAGGTGGAGGGGCTGGAAAACCTCAAGGCGGCCGGCCCGGCACCCATCCTGGCGGTCAACCATGTCAGTTTCCTCGACGGTCCGCTGGCCCTGACGCTGACCGAGGAAGAGCCCGTCTTTGCCATCGACCACACTATCGCCCAGGCCTGGTGGATGAAGCCTTTCCTCAAGCTCGCCCGTGCGCTGCCGCTCAATCCAGCCAAGCCGATGTCGACCCGCACGCTGATCAAGATCGTGCAAGGCGGCGATCCGCTGGTCATCTTCCCCGAAGGCCGGATCACGGTCACCGGCGGCCTCATGAAGGTCTATGACGGCGCCGCCATGGTGGCCGACAAGACCGGCTCGATGGTCGTGCCCGTGCGCATCGACGGGCTGGAGAAGAGCTATTTTTCGCGGCTGACCTCGCTGCATATTCGCCGCCGGCTGTTCCCGAAGGTCAAGGTGACCATTCTGGAGCCCGTCAAACTTGAAGTACTGCAGGATCTGAAGGGCCGGAAGCGCCGCGCCGCGGCGGGCGCTGCCCTCTACCAGGTCATGTCGGACCTCGTCTTCCGCACCCAGGACATCGACAAGACTGTGCTGGAGAAGATCATCGAGACGGCGAACGAACGCGGCATGAAGCAACTGGCCGTTCAGGACCCGGTCACCGGTTCGCTGAGTTACGGCAAGCTGCTGACAGCCGCCGCCGTGCTTGGCGAGAAATTCAAGAAACTCTATGCCGGCCAGCAGACGCTCGGCATCATGCTGCCCAACGCTAATGGCGCCTGTGCGACGTTGCTCGGCGTTATGTCGGCCGGCAAGGTTCCGGCGATGATGAACTTCACTGCCGGTGCAGCTAACATCCTCTCCGCTTGCAAAGCCGCCGAGGTGCGCACCGTGCTGACCTCGCGCGCCTTTGTCGAACAAGCGAAACTCGGCGCCGTGGTCGAGGAACTCGGCCGATCGGTCGACATCGTCTGGCTCGATGATCTGCGGCCCACCATTGGCCTCAGGCACAAGCTGCTCGGCCTTCTGCGCAAGAGCGCACCCCGGGTCGCCCGCAAGTCTGAAGATCCGGCGGTGATCCTGTTCACCTCGGGGTCCGAAGGCACCCCTAAGGGCGTGGTGCTCACCCATCGCAACATCCTGGCCAATGCCGCCCAGGCCGCCTCGCGTATCGACTTCCACTCGGGCGACAAGGTCTTCAATGTGCTGCCGATCTTCCATTCCTTCGGCATGACGGCGGGCACGGTGCTGCCGCTGATCTCGGGCGTGCCGGTCTATTTCTACCCCTCGCCGCTGCACTACCGGATCGTGCCGGAGTTGGTTTACGCCTCGAACGCAACGATCATCTTCGGCACCGATACGTTCCTTGCCGGCTATGCCCGCACCGCACACCCCTACGACTTCCGGTCAGTGCGCTACTGCTTTGCCGGCGCGGAACCGGTCAAGCCTTCGACGCGCGCGATCTATATGGAAAAGTTCGGCCTGCGCATCCTCGAAGGCTACGGCGTGACCGAAACCGCGCCGGTGATCTCCATCAACACGCCGATGTACAACCGGTCCGGCAGCGTCGGCAAAATCATGCCGGGTATGGAGTATCGCCTGGATCCGGTGCCTGGCGTCGAGGATGGCGGACGGCTGTTCGTGCGTGGGCCCAACGTCATGGCAGGCTATCTGCGCGCCGAGAAGCCGGGCGTGCTCGAACCGCTCGAAGACGGCTGGCATGACACCGGCGACGTCGTCGCCGTCGACGATGTCGGCTTCATCACCATTCGAGGCCGCGCCAAGCGCTTTGCCAAGATCGGTGGCGAGATGATCTCGATGGCCGCCGTCGAGGCGCTGGCGGGCGAATTGTGGAAAGGCTCGCTCTCGGCGGTCGCCGCCGTGCCAGATGCGCGCAAGGGCGAAAAGCTGATCCTCATCACCGAGGCCGTCAACGCCACGCGTGCCGAACTCCTGGCCTTCGCTAAGGCCAACGGCGCCATGGACCTGATGGTGCCCGCCGGAGTGCGCGTCGTTGCGAAAGTGCCCGTCCTCGGCTCCGGGAAGCTCGACTTCGCCGCCGTGACAAAGATGGTGCTCGGCGCAGAGATGAAGATTAACGCCGCTTGAGCACGTCCTACCAACGGCCGACGAACCAAGCTGGCCCGCTCTCCCGCGCAGTCCCATCCAGTTGCCGCCCGCGTAGGTAACGCCGATGCTTCATTAGGTCCCGAAAATCACCGGATGCGCGGCAGCCGTCTCTGTCTGACCTTTGGAATCTTAAACATATAACTATGACGATCGCCGAACTCAGCACGAGCAGTTCTGGACCTTGCAGAACGGCAAGCAAGGGTGGTGACGCCGCCAAGCGTGCTCGGACGCTGATCCAGCTTGAGGGCGAACTGCCCCGTCGCTTCCTCGCCGGCGCGGATCCAATCGCCACGGCGCTGAACAATCAATGACCACGGACAGCTTGCCGCGGCTCTTAGCGGGCTGCGACCGCGGGCCTGCGCGAGTCCTCGACGAGGCGCGCGCGGAAAGTTCAGGGTTCAGGCTTATCCGTTCAAGAATATCCGCGGCGTTCCGGTCTCAATGAGCAGGTCTTGCGAACGGCAGCGCTGGTGAACCTCATGGCGCGGCTCGATCGGCCTGTTTCGGATCTTGCCTGTGGCGGGGAACGGCGGCTGCAAATCGGTCTGGCGCTGACAACAATCGGTTAGCCTCCTCCTACTCGACGAGCCGCTTGCCGGCATGAGCCCGTCACGCACGAGGATCATCATTTACCTCGCGTGGATTCGCTATTCGAGCTGGCCGAGAAAGTAACCGTCCTGCAGGAGGGCAGGAAGCTGGTCGAAGGCATGCCAGGTGAGATCCGACCGCTGCGAAGGATGATGCGGCTCGAGGAGCGGAGCCTCACGCAGGTCTCTGCCGTTGAGATGGAGGAGGTTGACTACGTGGAAGACCTTGGGCGGCATCTCGACCGGCGTGGGCATTTGGACTTCGATAAAGGACAGCCGGCCAAGGCCAGGCTCCGTAAGCATGCACCCGCACTCCAAGCACTGCCATCGCATCAAGACGCATGCCGGAAACAGATTGGCGCGACCGCAAGAACGCCTCCTCAACAGTGGGTCTTGCGATATAGCGGTCTACAACTCGAACCCCGAACACGTTCGCCAATTGTTGACGTATCCGAGAAGACCCTGAGGCATAGCAAGGATTGCTATAGCTCACCTGTCGTGGCATCATGAGTTATAGAAAGGTGCTCTATAACTCATGGTATGGAATTGGGAGCAGGCTGACTGGCCGCATTTTACCTACGATAAGAAGGTATTGGAACCGCTGGAAAGCGAGTTCCTGTTGCGATCGGGCGAGTTCCTGGGCGTCTTTCGTCATGTGGGTGCCAACGATCGCGACCAGATCCGCATCGACCTTATCAGCGAAGAGGCCTTGAAGACATCTGCGATTGAAGGGGAATACCTCAACCGCGAGAGTCTGCAATCATCCTTACGCCAGCAACTTGGCCTGGGAAGCGAGATCAGGCACATTCCGCCGGCCGAGCGCGGCATCGCTGAAATGATGGCCGATGTTTACTTGCATTTCGCCGATACACTCTCGCACCGCACCCTCTACGCTTGGCACAAGATGGTGATGTCGGGTGAGCGGGGTATCGGGACCATCGGCAGCTACCGCCAGCATGCCGATGCTATGCAAATCGTTTCCAATCGGCTGGATAAGGCCAAAGTGCATTTCGAAGCGCCGCCGTCGGCCCGGGTGAAGACCGAAATGGACGCCTTCGCGGCTTGGTTCAACGAAACCGCGCCCAAAGGCAAGATACCGATTCCGGCGTTGACGCGTGCCGGAATCGCGCACCTTTATTTCGAGAGCATTCACCCGTTCGAGGATGGCAACGGGCGCATAGGGCGTGCCCTCTGCGAAAAGGCGTTGGCGCAAAGCCTGGGTGAGCCCAGTCTCATCGCTTTGGCGTATACGATTGAACGCCACCGCAAGGCCTACTACGACAATCTCGAGGCCAGCAACAAGAGCAACGCGATTACGGATTGGCTGCTCTACTTCGCTAAAACGATCCTTGAGGCGCAGCGCGTAACGCTTGCCCGTGTCGAATTCTCCGTCGCCAGGGCCAAGTTTTACGAACGCTACCACGGTCACTTCAACGAGCGACAGGAAAAGGTCATCACCCGGATGTTCCGCGAAGGTATAGATGGTTTCAAGGGCGGTCTCAGCGCCGAGAATTACATCGCCATCACTCAGGCATCTCGCGCGTCAGCGACAAGAGATTTGCAGGACCTCGTTGCCAAGGGTGCACTGATTAGAACTGGCGAACGACGATACACACGTTACGCATTGAACACTCTTGCTGGCCGAGCGTAAACCACAACAGGGACAGAAGAAGCGGGCTGTCGAAGAGCCTGCCTGCCTGGACCGTCAGCACCCAGTAGAAGCCGAACAGCGGGCGAAGCTGATGTTCGACCACCAGCGCGTGGATGAAGGGCAGAAATCGGTTTGATTTGTTCGTCTATGTGACGTACATTGTCTGCGAAACATAGACCACGACGGGAGTGATCCCAATGCCGCGCAAACAGCCCCAGATCGAACGAGAGACGCCCAACCGCGTCGAACGCCTCGGATTCCGGTTGGATGAAGAGACTAAGGATCTTATCGAGCGGGCAGCGCATCTGTCACGACGCAAAGTCAGCGACTTCTGCGTCACTGCGCTCACTGACACCGCGCGCCGGACGATCGCCGAGCATGAGACGTTGGTGCTGTCCGATCGCGACCGCGCGGCATTCTTCGACGCGCTGGTCAATCCGCCAGAGCCGAGTGAGCGGCTGGTCCGCGCCTTGGCCGAGCACAAGCGCCGGGTCGCGTCCTGAGCATGGCGGCGTCTCGGCCAGATTTGAAGATCGAGGCGCTCGCGTCGCATCACGACCGGGACGGCCTTGCCTGCGGCGTCGACAGACTCGACCGTTATCTCCGGACGCAGGCAAGCCAAGATGTGCGGCGCAAGGCGAATGGGGTCTTCATTCTAGTGGAGCCTGATAAACCGGATGTCGTGCTGGGCTATTATACGCTTTGCGCAACCAGCCTTGCACAGGGCGACGTGCCGGCCGCCGCGCGCAAGCACATCCCGCGCTATCCGCTGGTCAGCGCCACGCTGATCGGATGGCTGGCGGCCTCGGAAGCCCGTCAGGGCGAACGCCTGGGTGCGATGCTTCTCGCCGACGCCGTGCGGCGCGCCTATGCGAGCGCGGCCACAGTCGGTTCCTCGATGCTGGTGGTGGATGCCATCAGCGAGCGCGCCGCTGCCTTCTATGAGGGAAACGGCTTCGTGCGGCTGCCGGACTCCCTCCGGCTCGTCCTACCGATGCACGCAATCCAGCAACTGGTGGAGCCATGATCGACGCAGCACCTACATCGCCTAACGCGGAGCCTTCGCCTCGGACCGCGACGGGTTCGGCCACCCTGTGCTTTGCCGAAGCCCTCAGAAGCATCTCGCACACCCAGTAGAAAGACCCTCTTTCGTCGTGCTACGGCGCCCTGTCAGGTGCTCTGTCGCCCGGGCAGCCGAAGCCGGGCGACAATCTCTCAAACATCGCGTCACAGCATGCCCTGTTGCCTCTTCGACAAAACAGAACCGAAAGAAGGGAGAACTTTGTGTGCAGCGAGTGTGCACGTCGCCCTCTAAACACTGGTTCCTATCCTGATGCCGAATCTATCACTTGATACCTCAGAGCACCCTAAATGATCCAAACGAAATTCGGCAGCGGCATGGTCGGCCTTCAAAGTCCCTTAGCCGGGAAGTTGGTACGGATAGTCGGAATCTTGCAACACCCGTTTCCGAACTGGATTTTGAAGCCGTGAATGAGCGGCTATGATGAACGTGCCGAATGCAAGCAAGGTCGCGGAGGCCTCGAACAGTCGGCTTTAGAGGAGACTACGTCGATGACGAACGTTCGCGCCCTTGTCCTTGAACGCCAGCACGAACTCAAGCTGCGGGACTTCGATCTGCCACAGACCGTCGGCGCGGGCGAAGTTCGCATCAAGATCCATACGGTGGGCATCTGCGGTTCGGACGTGCACTACTACACGCATGGCCGCATCGGCCCGTTCGTGGTCGAAGCGCCGATGGTCTTGGGCCACGAAGCCGCCGGCACCGTCGTCGAAACAGGGGAAGGCGTCGAGCATCTGAAGGTCGGCGACCGCGTCTGCATGGAGCCGGGTATCCCTGATCCCAATTCGCGGGCGAGCCGGCTCGGTCTCTACAACATTGACCCAGCTGTCAGATTCTGGGCAACGCCGCCGATCCACGGTGTGTTGACGCCCTATGTCGTCCACCCCGCCAACTACACTTTCAAACTGCCCGACGATGTCAGCTTCGCCGAAGGCGCCATGGTGGAGCCCTTCGCTGTCGGCATGCAGGCGGCTGCCAAAGCAAAGATCGCGCCTGGTGACACGGCGGTGGTGATTGGCGCCGGGCCGATCGGCACGATGGTGGCGATCGCGGCACTCGCCGGCGGGTGCGCCCGCGCCATTGTTGCAGATTTCGCCCAACCCAAGCTCGACATCGCCAGCGGCTATCAAGGCGTGATCCCGGTCAACATCCGCGACAAGAACCTGGCGGCGGAGGTAAAGCGGCTGACCGATGGCTGGGGCGCCGACGTGGTGTTTGAATGCTCGGGCTCGTCCAAGGCATGGGAGACCCTGCTCGATCTGCCGCGGCCCGGTGGCGCGGTAGTGGTGGTCGGCCTGCCGGTGGCGCCGATCGCATTCGATGTCGCCACCGCCTCGACCAAGGAAGTCCGCATCGAGACTGTGTTCCGATATGCCCATCAATATGAGCGGGCAATCGCGCTGATGGGGTCGGGCCGGGTCGACCTAAAGCCACTCATTTCGGCGACCTTCCCCTTCGAAGATTCCATCACCGCTTTCGACCGCGCAGTCGAAGCCCGGCCCGCGGACGTAAAGCTTCAGATCCTGTTGCCGGATTAAGGCGAGTTCCAAAAGCCCCCGGGCTGTCCTCCCGATCTCCTCGATACTTTCCGTAGCTTTCCTTGGGCTGCCAAAGTTGGCGGCGGCCCTGAGCGCTTTTGATGCCGGTCCACCGCATTTACCGGCGGCGATCCCTCCAAAAACAACTTCATACCCGCCGATGACGGGATCTACCACGAGCAAATCCCTTGAGCGCTGACGGACCCGACACTTGACAAATCGGCGGCCGTCCGACACGTTCTTAACAAAAGGCACAACAAACTTACAAAAGTTCAAGTTGGCACAATCTGGCCGATAGGGAGAAGGCCGATGCGTCTCTGTGACCGAGCGGAGATTTGCACGTGAGCAGCGCTATCCTCACGCGGCCGACTTCCAGGTGGGCCCTACCCCGGTTCATGACGGCCGAGCATCCTTTTCCCTGGCTCGCGCCGATTACGGTGATGCTTCTCGTTTTCGGCATCTATCCCCTCGCCTATTCGGTTTGGCTGTCGTTTCACAAACGCAATGTCGTCTCCCGGCAGCTCGACTTCGCCGGGCTCCACCAATGGACGCGCGCCTTCTCGGATGCGCGTATGTGGCATTCGCTGGAAACCACGCTGATCTACACCTTCGTCGCGCTTGCGGTTCAGCTTGCGCTCGGCATCCTCATCGCGCTTCTGCTTGACACCGATCGCAAAGGTTACGGCGTGCTGCGGGCGCTGATGACACTGCCGCTGGTGGTGCCGCCTGCGGTGACCGGAATGATGTTCCTGCTGATGCAGGACGGCTCTTTCGGCGTCCTGTCGTTCTACCTCTATGCCCTCGACCTGATCTCGCCGGCACAGCCGATCCTGACGCAGCCCGGAACCGCATTGGCGGCGATCCTGCTGGCAGACATATGGCAATGGACGCCGTTCATGGTGCTCATCATCCTAGCAGGGCTCAGGGCGCTGCCGAAGGAACCTTTCGAAGCCGCCGCGATCGACGGCGCCAACGGCATCCAGACGTTCTTGCGCCTCACATTGCCCATGCTGCGCAAGGTGATAGCGGTCGCGGTGCTGATCCGCGGCGTCGATCTCTTTCGCATCTACGACTACGTTTACATCATCACCGCCGGCGGGCCAGGCACGGCCACCGAGACACTTTCATTCTACGCGGGTCGAATCTACTTCACCGGAGACTTTCCCTATGCCGCGACCCTGTCGCTGATCGTGCTCGTCGTCTTGATCGTCGTGTCGAACCTGTTCGTCAGGCTGTTCAAGGTGAGGTTCTGATGGAGTCGTCGCGCGCCCAAACGATCGCCCGTGACGTGCTCGCCGTCCTGGTGGTGGCGATCTTCATGTTCCCGATCGCGTGGTGGGCGCTGTCGTCCATCAAACCCTATTCGGCGATCTTCGACCGCAGCGGACCGGTCTACGTCGGATTCACACCGACGCCGGACAATTACCGCGTGACGTTGCTTGGCGTCTCACGCGTCGACATCGGCATGGAACAGGGCGGCGAGGCGGCCGGGGTCATCAAGGGTGGCGCCAGTTCCTACGATTCCCGCCGGTCGTTGCTCGACAGCGCCATCATAGCCGTCGGATCGACGGCGCTGACGCTGCTGCTGGCCACGCTGGCCGCCTATTGCCTGTCGCGAATGCAGTTCAGCGGCCAGCAGTCCTTCCTGTTCTGGATTCTCTCGCAACGCTTCATGCCGCCAATCGCGATCGTCATTCCGATCGTTTTCATGTTCCGCGATCTCGGCTTGCGCGATACTTATACGGGGCTCATCCTCGTTCACAGTTTGATTAACCTGCCGCTGGCGGTTTTGCTTTTGAAGTCGTTCTTCGACGATGTTCCGCGCGAGGTCGATGAGGCGGCGCTGATTGACGGCGCGACGCGCTGGCAGACGTTCCGACGCGTGGTCCTTCCCATGGTCAAGGGCGGCATCGCTGCGACGGCCGTGCTGTGTTTCATCTTTTCGTGGACCGAGTTCCTGCTCTCACTGTTCCTGACAACGTCGATCCGCACTGTGCCGGTGAAGATCTCGACCTTTGTCACCTCGACCGCGACCGAGTGGGGCTACATCACAGCGCTCGGCACGTCCGCGATCATACCCAGCTTCATCTTTATCCTGCTGGTTCAACGGCATCTGGTCCGCGGCCTCACCCTCGGATCGCTGAAGGAGTGAGGCGCAGACGAGAAGAACGACGACAAAAACGCAATGGAGGAACGATCATGAGCTTCAGTGAACACGACAAGAAGACATTCGTCACCGATACCTGCAACGATTTTACGGCGCGCCGAATAACCAAACGCGACTTCATGAGGAAGATGGCGCTCGCCGGTGTCGGCTTTTCCGCCTTCGGATCGGCCATGCTAGGAGGCGGCCGCACCAATCGGGGGATGCTGGGCCTCGGGGTTGAGGAAGCCCGCGCCCAGGACGCCGACATGCTGAAGTGGCTGGCCGATGTCGGCAAGCCATATGCCGGCACCAAAATCCGCTACACTTCGGAAGCGACGCCGCCAACGATCGTTGCCAACCAGCTTGTCGCGGGTGAATTCACCAAGGCAACCGGCATTGAGGTGGAAGTCGAGATCGTACCGCTGGAGCAGGTTCTCGCCAAGGCGACGCAAGACGTACAGGGCCAGCTTGGCACCTATGACGTCTACTATCTCGACCAGTCCTGGATGGCGACATTTGCCCAGGATGTCGTCGATCCGCGCGAGTATTACGACCAGAACAAAGACCTGGCGATGCCCAACTTCGACTGGGACGATTTCTCCAAGCCGCTGGTCGACGGCATTGCCATTTACAACGGCAAACAGTGCGGAATTCCATTCGATATTCCGATCTTCATCCTGATGTACCGCAAGGATCTATTCGACAAACACAACATTGCCCTGCCGACAGACCTCGACGCTTACCTCAAGGCCGTGCAGGCGCTCACAGAGGCAGAAAAAAGCAACGGCATCTTCGGCACCGCGTGCCAGGCGAAGTCCGGCCACTATTCGCTGGAATGCGACTGGACCTTCGCATTGTGGGGCCATGGCGGTTCGATCTTCAACAAGGACAAGAAGTTTGTCGGCAATGACGAACGCGGCGTGGCCGGGCTGCAATTCTATCAGGAGCTGGTCAAGAACTCGCCGCCCTCGGCGACGACGTGGACCTGGGACGGTCAGGGGCAGGCACTGACACAGGGTCAGGCCGCCATGGCAATCACCTGGGGCGAGGATTTCCCCGGCTTCGACGCCAATGATTCCAAGGTCAAAGGCCTGTTCGAGGCCCTGCCCGCGCCCAAGGAGGTTCCTGGCCGTCGAGCCGCCGCCGATTGCGGCTTCAACGAAATCCCGGCCGTCGGCCACCAGGGCGGCTCGACGATCTCGCTGTCGCAATATTCCAAAAACAAGGAAGCAGCATGGCTGTTCATGCAGTGGGTCTGCTCGAAGGATGTGATGGCGCGGGTATCGACGCTCGGCGGCGGCGCCTCGCCGATGCGCAATTCCTCTTTTACAGATCCTCGGGTCAAGGCGAAGGCCGTTGTCGGCCCCGGAACGACACGCCACTTCGACGCGATCAAATACACTATCGACAACCAGATGGGATCGGAGCCGGACATGCCGATCTGGGCGGATTTGTCGAACAACGACATTCCGGTTGAGCTCGGCAAATTGCTTACGGGCCAAGACTATGGCGACGACGCCAAGGCATGCCTGGATGCCATTGCCGGCATTGTCGACGGCAAAGTCAAGGATGCCGGTCTTTAGTGGGTAATCGGTGATTTGGGCGAAGGCGGTTTCGACCGCCCTCGCCCGTTGGCAACGTGGCGGCAATGGTTCCTGATCTCGTCATCGGCATTGATTCCTCGACCTCGGCAACCAAGGCGATCGCCTGGGACCGCAACGGTCTGGCGGTGGCTGAAGGTCGTGCACCGCTTGCGCTGTCGAACCCGCGTTCGGGCTATTTCGAGCAGGATCCGGCCGAGTGGTGGACCTCGACGGTCACGGCGCTTCGTGCGGTCGCGGCAACAGTTTCGCCGGCACGCATTGCCGCCCTTGCGATTGCCAACCAACGCGAGAGCTTCGGCCTTTTCGATGAGCAGGGCCAGGCGGTCGGGCCCGCAACGCTCTGGCTCGATGAGCGCGCCCGAGGGAAAGCACGGCGCTTCGGCGAGAGTTTCGGCGCGGCACGCGTCCACGCAATATCCGGCAAGCCGCTGGACGTCATTCCTTGCCTTTACCGCATGATCTGGTTCCGCGAGCAAGAGCCCGAGATTTTTGCCCGGGTGGAGCGGATGGCCGAGGTCCACGGCTATCTGGTCTTTCGCTTAAGCGGCCGGTGGGTGACGTCCACCGCATCCGCGGACCCGATGGGCATACTCGATATGCGAGCTATGGACTGGTCGAACGATATACTGGAGGCAGCGGGCGTCGCCCGGCGCATGATGCCGGATCTGGCGCGGCCCGGCACCGTTCTGGGCCAACTGACTTCGGAAGCGGCCATGCTGACGGGCTTGCGGGAAGGCACGCCGATCGTCGCCGGCGGCGGCGACGGTCAATGCGCCGGCACGGGCGCTGGTGTGTTGCAGCCGCGATGCGCTTACATCAACCTCGGCACGGCGGTCGTCTCCGGCAGCTTCGGCACGGACTACGTCCACGACCAGGCCTTCCGCACCGAGACGGCGGTTGCCGATGATGGCTATATCTATGAGACGTGCCTTCGCGCCGGCACTTTTCTCGTCGACTGGATGGCGCGCGAGATGCTTGGCGTCGATCTGCATGGCGCAAATGATGCCCTGGAGACGCTCGAGGCCGAAGCCGCTGCCAGCCCGATCGGCGCAGGCGGCATAATGCTCCTACCCTACTGGCAGGGCGTCATGGACCCGCACTGGGATAGTGCTGCCCGCGGTGTGATTGCCGGGCTTTCGGGCTCGAGCCGCCGCGGCGACATCTATCGCGCCGTGCTGGAAGGCATAGCGCTGCATCAGGCCGCGACAAGTCAGCGGGCCGCTGCGGCTGCCGCCCAGACCATCGACCAGTTCATAGCCATCGGCGGAGGAGCGAAGTCCGACCTGTGGATGCAAATTCTGGCGGATGCACTCGGCCGTCCCGTAAAACGTTCGACGACGGTGGAAGCCTCCTCGCTTGGCGCGGCGATGGCGGCGGCAAAGGGGGCGGGCTGGTTTTCCACCATCGCCGAAGCGTCGCTCGCAATGGCCAGCGAGCCGGCCAAAACCTTCGAACCGGACACGAAACGGGCCGCGCTCTACGCCGAACTTCTTGCGATCCATGCCGATCTTTGGCCAACGCTTTCAGCCTGGAACCAGCGCCTCGCGGCCTTCATGGAGGCCGATCATGGCTGAAACGACCAACTGGAACGCGTTGATCGAGGACGTTGTCGCGGGACGCTGGACAGATCCCAAGACCGGCGCGGCCGCGGTCCTGCCGTTCCAGACGATCGAACTGCTCGAGACGACGGAGGGCCGCGAGTCGGATCTCGTTGCGCCGCTGAAGCTAGGCAGCCGCGTTGCCGTGGTTTCCGATATCAACACCGTCGATGTGATGGGCAGGCGCGTCGCGAAGGCGCTGCGTGCCATCGCCGACATCGACGAAATCGTGCTGCCTGACGGCCTCGACTGCGATGAGGCAATGATCCAGATGGTCAGGGAGAAGACGCGTCACGCCGACGGGGTCGTGGCCGTCGGGTCGGGCGTCCTCAACGACGGCTGCAAGCATGCAACCTTTCTCGACGAGCGGCCCTATGCCGTCTTCGGCACGGCCGCCTCGATGAATGGCTACGGCGCCTCGACAGCGTCGGTGACCTTGGCCTCCGGGCTCAAGATCTCGCTGCCCTCGCATGCGCCCCGGGGCATCTTCCTGGACCTTGGCGTGTCGGCCGCAGCGCCCGCCTGGCTCAGCGCCGCCGGGCTTGGCGACAGCCTCTGCCGCTCCACGGCCCAGATCGACTGGTGGGCTTCGCATCGGCTGTTCGACACTTACTATTCCGAGGTGCCCTACCTGCTGCAGGCGGGCGATGAGGAGCCGATGCTGGCCCATGCGCCTGGCCTTGCCAGGCATGACGTCACCGCTGTCGGGCATCTCCAGCGCGTCCTGACGCTGTGCTCGATGGGCGTGTGCTTTGCCGGCGTTTCCCATCCCGGGTCCATGGGAGAGCACCAGATTTCCCATTGGGTCGACATGTTCGCGGGAGAGCGCCATCCCGGCACCACGCATGGTCAGCAGGTTGGGGTTGCCTCGCTGGTCATGGCGCGTCTGCAAGCGCGGCTGCTGGACATGAAAGAGCCGCCGCAGGTGAAGCCGACCGCCATCGACGAAGCGGCGATGCTGGCCCGCTATGGCGCGCAGCTTGGACCACTTTGCATTGCCGAGACGAAGAAGACGGCACTCGACGCCAGCCAGACGGAAATCTTCAACCGCAGGCTTGCGGAAATCTGGCCGGCGCTGCGCCAGGAGGTTCGGCCCATGGCAATGCCGGTCGCCCGCATGGAGGCAGCACTCAAGGCTGCGGGAGGGCCGGTCACCGGCGCGGAACTAGGCCTGCCGCGAGCGCTTTGGCACGACGCCATTCACTATTCGCGGGAAATCCGCGGTCGATGGTCCTTCATCAATCTGGCCGCCGATGCGGGACTCTTGGAAGAGTTTCTGGAGAGCGAATGGTGAGAGCGCATCCGATCGCCAATAGCTCGCATAGCGAAAATGCGATCCAACCGGCAAGGGCAATCGAAGGGTAGCAATTTATGGCGTCCGTCACCATCAGCAACATAAAGAAGGACTATGGCGCCCTCTCTATTATCGATGGACTCGATCTCTCGATCGAGGATGGCCAGTTCGTCGTTCTGTTGGGGCCGTCCGGCTGCGGCAAGTCCACGCTGTTACGCATGATAGCCGGTCTCGAGCCCATCACATCCGGTGATATCGCCATAGGCGACAGGGTCGTCAACACGCTCCATCCCAAAGACCGCAATATCGCGATGGTCTTCCAGAATTACGCGCTTTATGCGCACATGACCGTCTTCGACAACATGGCCTTTTCCATGCAGTTGAAGAAGCGCCCCAACGAAGAAATCAAACAGAAGGTCGGGTGGGCGGCATCGATCCTCAATCTGACCCCCTATCTGGAACGGTACCCTCGCCAGCTTTCGGGCGGTCAGCGGCAGCGCGTCGCCATGGGCCGCGCCATCGTGCGGGACCCAACTGTGTTCCTGTTCGACGAACCGCTGTCCAATCTCGATGCCAAGCTGCGGGTGCAGATGCGCACCGAAATCAAGGAACTCCACCAGCGGCTGAAGACCACCACCGTCTATGTCACGCATGACCAGATCGAGGCCATGACCATGGCCGATGTCATCGTCATCATGCGCGACGGCCATATCGAGCAGATCGGGCGCCCGCTCGATGTCTACGATCGCCCGGCAAACCTCTTCGTCGCCTCTTTCATCGGCTCGCCCGCAATGAACATGTTCCATGGCGAGGTGGCTTCCGAGCGCGACGCCTGGGTGGTGCGGACCGACGAGCTATCCCTCCCGCTCCCGCCAGGGGCTGCGGTCCGGCCCGGCCAAAAGGTGATCTACGGCATTCGCCCCGAACATCTTCGACCAGTGGCCGACGGGCGCGGCATTCCGGCGAGGATTACGGTTGTCGAGCCGACTGGCCCCGAAATCCACATCTTTGCCAGCATGGGCAACACCGCGATCTGCTCGGTGCTGCACGACCGCATGGAGCTCTCTCCTGGAGCTGTGATCCATCTGGAGCCGGCGCCTGAGCGAATCCACCTGTTCGACCAAGGTAGCGGCGAGCGGCTGGACAAGGAAAGAAGTTGAATGGCGCGGATCATCATCCTCGGCGCCGGCGTCATGGGCTCTGCCATGACGCTTCCGGCCGCTCACGCTGGTAACCGCATCACTCTTGTCGGGACCCATCTCGATGAGGAGATCGTCGGCTCGGTGGCCAGCACAAGTCATCACCCACGCCTCAACATCACTCTGCCTGATGTGGTAACCGCCTGTTCCTGGACCGAATTCGGGGCGGCGATGAACGATGGACCCGATCTGCTTGTACTCGGCGTCTCGTCGGCCGGCATTCCTTGGGCGATCGACCGCATTGCAGAAAGCATCAAGTCGCCCGTGCCGATACTGATGATTACGAAAGGCCTTGCAGCAAGCGACGAAGGCGTGGAAATCCTGCCACATCTGCTTGCCCGCGAGATCGAGCAACGCACTGGCTTGTCTGTCCCGGTGATGGCCGTCGGCGGACCATGCATTGCCGGCGAACTGGCGGCGCAGCGCGACACCTCTGTGATCGTGGCCGGGCATAATCCCGACCAGGTCGCCGCGGCGTCCCGCATTCTGCGCGCGCCTTTCTATCATGCGCGATCGTCATCCGATCTCGTCGGCGTCGAGATCTGCGCCGCTTTCAAGAATTTCTACACACTCGCCGTTGGGGCTCCGGTCGGGCTGCTCGAGCGCGACGGCAAGGCGCCCAATGGCGCACTCATGCACAACCTAGCCTCGTCACTTTTCTCGCAGTCCCTGGCCGAGATGGCGATTCTGGTCGAAGCTCTGGGTGGAAAGGTCGAAACGGTGCTGGGGCTGGCCGGCTCCGGCGATCTTTATGTGACCTGCCAGGCGGGCCGTAACGGTCGCATGGGGCGCCTGCTCGGCCGCGGCCTGCCCTATTCGGTGGCGAAGCGCGAACATATGAGTTCGGACACGGTCGAGGGCGCGCAACTGGCGTTGGACCTTGGTCCGACTTTGAAGAATATGATGGCCCGGGGTGTACTTCCCCACGATCGCCTGCCGCTGACGACTGCCATCATCGACGCAATTTGCCATGATGCTCCGCTGGTTTTGTCCTTCGACCGCTATCATCGAGGCTAGCGGAGCCGGGAAACTCGATTGATGCCTCATATCGATGAGCACATGGCTCCGCCGAGCCGCTCTGGACCCGCTGCCGCGGAGTGGACAGGATGATCTGATGGAGAAACCAGCACGAAAAAAACGCGACGGCCGCCAAGCCGTCACGCCTTCGGTCACGGCTGATCGTGAGGAAGGCCTCCTCGTCCGCGCCGCCTGGCTTGCTTATGTCGGTGACCTCACACAGGCGCAAATTGCCAAGTCTCTTGGCCTGACCCGCCTTCGCGTCAACCGGATGCTGGCGCTTGCGCGCCAGCGGGGGATCGTTCAGGTTCGCATCAATTCGAAGGTGGCGAACTGCATCGAGCTGGAGCACCGGCTGCGGGACGCCTATGGTGTCTCGGATCCAATCGTGGTTCCGACACCACCCGATCCTGCCCTGGTGCCACAGGTCATCGCAGCCGCCGCCGGTGAGGCCCTGTCGCTTAGAATCCGTGACGGGATATCGGTGGGCGTGGGATGGGGACGGACGCTCCAGCTTAGTCTGCGGTCAGTGACCGTACGCCCGGTCAAAGGAATGTCGGTCGTTTCCCTGCTCGGCGGGCTCACGCGCGGATCGGCGATCAATATCTACGAGATCGCTTCCCGGCTCGCGGCGCTCTTCGACGCGGAATGCTTCTACATCGCAGCACCGGTGTTCACAGACACAGAAGCCACGCGCGATCTGCTTATGCGCCAGTCAATTCTGGACGACGCTTTCAGCCATGCCCGCGATGTTGACGCCGCTTTCGTTTCGGTAGGCGCGGTGCACAAGGACGCCACCATCTTTCGGATCGGACTGGTAGGAGACGATGATCTCAGATCGCTCCGCGAAGCCGGAGCCGTCGGCGATATTTGCGGCCACTGGATCGGCGCCGACGGACAACTCGTCGATCACCCGCTAAACAGCCGTGTCATCGGCCTCGCCCCCGAACATCTGCGCGACGTCGACACTGTGATCCTGCCCTCCGGCGGCCTCGACAAGGTTCCGGTGCTGCGCGCCGTGTTGCGTCTGGGAGTGGTCGATGTGCTGATCACCGACGAAAAAACCGCTGAGGCGATCCTTGCGGAAAAGCCATAGCGCAGACTGACCTCTATCAGCAGAGTGGCTCGCGAGTGATCGCTTCTCCACGTCACAGAACCTCGTGGATTTCCTCGATCGAAGTCTCGCCGATCCGCTTGTCGAGAACGATCTCGCCGCGCGCCATCGCCACGACCCGGTCACAGCATTCGAAAACATGATGCATGTTGTGGCTGATGAAGACGCTGGTGATGTTCTGGGCCTTGAGGGCGCGAACGAAGCCGATCACCTTTCGCGTCTCCTTCACCGAGAGATGATTGGTCGGCTCGTCGAGGATCATGACTTTCGACTTGAAGTGCATGGCCCGGGCGATCGCCACGCCTTGGCGCTGGCCGCCCGACAGTTCGCCGACCAGCGCATCGGGCGACCTCAGATGCAGATCGACGTCGGCGATCGCCTTGACGCTTTCGTCACGCATGCGCTTCTGGTCCAGGATGCCGATGCCGAAAACCGAGCCCTTCACCGGCTCGCGTCCGATGAAAACGTTGCGGGCGATGCTCATGGTCGGGACCATCGAATTGTACTGGTAGATCGTCTCGATGCCGCGATCCATGGCGTCGCGCGGGTTCGAGAAGCGGACCGGTTCACCGTCGATCCTGATCTCGCCGCCATCGGGCTTTTGGGTGCCTGACAGGATGTTGATCAGCGTCGATTTGCCGGCGCCATTGTCGCCGACGAGGCCCAGCGCCTCGTCTGGATAAATGTCCAGAGTGACGTTCTTCAAGGCGTGGACGCCGGAATACCATTTCTGGAGTCCCTTGATCGCGATGATGGGTGCCGCCATGATCAGGTCTCCACCTTCATTGCCCTGCCCCGCTTTCGAAGCCAGGCGTTCACGACGACCGCGAAGATAGTCAGGAAGCCGATTGCCATCTTGAACCAGTTGGCGTCAACCTGGCTCAGCACCAGTCCGTTGTCGATGACGCGGATCAGGGCAGCCCCGATGATGCCGCCGAAGATGGTGCCGATGCCGCCAGCCAGCGAGGCGCCACCGATGACGGCAGCCGACACGGCTTGCAACTCCAGCCCCTCGCCGATCGACGGCAGCGGCGCGCCGAGCCGCATCACCTGAATGGTGCCGGCAAAGCCGGCGAGCACCGAACAGATCATGAAGCAGGCGACCTTCACCCGGGCCGTCGGGATGCCCATCGACTGGGCGGCGGGCAGAAAGCCGCCGGTGGCGCGCACCCAGTTGCCGAAATTCGTGCGCGACAGGAGCACCGTCACCAGGATTGCCACGGCGACAAACCAGAAGAACGACATGCGAAAGAGGTCGCCCGGTCCCACATAGATCGTAAATAGCCATTTCGGCAGAGCGTTGGCTGAGATGACAGGAGGGAAGCCACCGGAGATTACCACCGTCAGCGAACGCGCGATGAACAGCATGCCAAGCGTGGTGATGAAGCTTGGTATCGCGAAACGAATCGTTATGAACCCGTTGAAGAAGCCAATCAGGGCGGCGATCGCGAGCCCGGCGGCAAAGGCCGGCGCGAACGGCACGCCTGCCGCGAGCATCACCGCCATGGTCATCGGGGTCAGCGCAAAGACCGAGCCCACGGAAAGATCAAACTCGCCGCATATCATCAGCAGGGTCACGCCGATCGCGACCAGCCCCATTTCAGGCAGCAGCCCAAGCATTCCGCGCACGTTCTGTGTGTTCAGAAATACGCCGTTCGAGCGGATCTGAAAGACGAGGAGGAGAAGGAGCAGGAACACGACCGCCGCAAGCTCCGGCTTCTCCAGATAAATCTTCATCAAGCGCTTCATCATTCGCTCCGGCTTGGGATTGTTTGCGCTGGCTTGTCGCATCGGCAAGGGGATGGCGGCAGTCTGTCTTCTACCGCCCTTGACAAGGGAGATGCCGTTGGAGGGATGGACGGAGCCGACGCCCAAGGCCTTGCTCCCTGGCCCTCGCCCTTGCCCTCTCCGCGTAAAGAACGAGGAGAGGACGCCGGCTTCGCGCCTACCGCACGCCTTGTGCGGCCAGTTGCTTGAGCTTTGGCACGTCTTCCTTGACGATGATGCCCTTGCCGGTGTCGATGTCTGCCGGCAGCAGACCGACGTTCTTGGCGAGATAGGCTTCCATCACCGGCATGAAACCCTGCATGTAGGGCTGCTGGTCGACCTGGACCTGGATGTAACCCGCTTCCATCTGTTGCAGGACTTCCGAGACGATGTCGAAGCCGCCCATCAGCACCTTGCCCGGCTCGATGCCGCGATCGATCAGGACCTGGGCCACGTAGGCATGCCAAAGGCCGGTGTCGAAATACACCGTGGTGTCCGGATGGGCAGACAGATAGGCGCCGACACGATCGGCGACGACGGCGCCATCTGTGCCGGTGTCGAGCCGTTCAATAACCACTTCGCGTCCGGCATTCGCGGCCTTGTATTCCTCAAGGAACTTCATGACACCGGCAGCGCGCTGTTCCGACCAGTTCTGACCGGGCGCGGAGACGCCGACGAGCGCCCTGATCTTGCCTTCCTTGGGGAAGAACTCGGACATCTTCTTGCCGAGTTCGTAGCCGGCGGGAATGAAGCCCTGGCCGATGAAAGCCTGGCGGGCATTGCCGGCTGCACCCTCGGTGTCGTCGACGTTGGACGCGATGACCGTGACGCCGGCAGCGCGGGCGTCGGCGATGATCTGGTCGAAGGCATTGTTGTCGACGATCGAGGTGATCAGCGCGTCCGGTTTTGCCGCGAGTGCCGCCTGCATGTTGGCCGATTGTTGCTCGATCGAGCCTTCGGTCTGGGTGAAGACCATCTGGCAATTGGCCTGGATCTTGGCGCAGGCGTCGTCAAACCCCTTCTTCACCGCCTGCCAGAACGGGTTCGACGCCGACGAATGATGCGTGAAGACGATGTTCATCGGCTCCTGTGCGCGTGAGCCGATTGCCGAGCCTCCAGCCAGTACTGCTCCCAAGGCTGCCGAGATAAGTAGCTTCTTCATGGTTCTCCTCCTCCGTAGATAGCTGCTTCAGGTTCATTTTCAGAGAGACGATGCGTCAGTCACCCGTCGAAGCGCCGTGAAGGCGCGATCGATCTCCGGGTTCAGTTCCATGCCGAGGCCCGGTCCGGGAGGCACGGTGATCATGCCGTTCTTCACCTGCGGCAAAGCGGTCACAAGATCGCGATACCAGGTCTTGTAAAAGGCCCTGACACTCTCCTGGAGAAGTGCGTTCGGCGCATTCAGCGACAGATGGGTCGATGCGCCGAGCACCACTGGACCGGTGCAGTCGTGTGGCGCGACCGGCAGGTGCCATGCCTCAGCCATGGCAGCGATCTTGCGCGCCTCCGAGAGCCCGCCGCACCAGCTGATATCGAGCATAATGACCCCGGCCGCTCCGGTCTCGAGAAGGTCGCGGAAAGCCCACCGGGAACCGAGCGTCTCCGAAGCCGATATCGGCGCCAGCGAAGCCTCGGCATAGCGTTTCAGGCTGGACAGGCTGTCCATCCTGATCGGATCTTCGTGCCAGAAGGTGTTGTAGGGGGCGAGCTCGCGAGCGATCTGCATGGCCGGCAGCAGCTGCCACATTGAATGGAATTCAACCATGATGTCCATCTTGTCGCCGACCGCGTTGCGGATTTTCTCGAATGGCACCAGCGCGGAATTCAAATCGGCCTGCGATACATACTGGCCGCGCGTTTTCTCGGCGGCCATGTCGAACGGCCAGATCTTCATGGCCGTGATGCCTTCCTCCAATAACGAATGCGCCAGTTCGTCGGCGCGGTGAAGGAAGCCGTTCAGATCATCATAGGCGTCGCCGGGCTTATCGAGCCCGTAGTTGGCCGTTGTCTGCCCGGTGGCCTTCTTGATGTATTCGGTTCCGGCACAGGTGTTGTAGGTCCTGATCTCGTGCCTGGTGAACCCGCCGAGGAGTTGTGCGATCGGCTGACCCGTCGCCTTTCCGAACAGATCCCAAAGCGCGATATCGAAAGCGGAATTGCCCCTGACTTCCGCGCCCGTCGATCGGAAACCGAGATAGCCGACGAGGTCGGCGGCAAGCAGGTCAATCTGCAAGGGGTCGCGCCCGATCACGCGCGGCGCGACATATTCGTGCAGATAGGTCTCGACGGTTTCAGCCATGAAGAAGGTCTCGCCCAGTCCCACGAGGCCTTCGTCCGTGTGAACCAGGACCCAGAGAAGGTTCGGCCGCTCCTCGAGCCGCAGCGTTTCCAGTTTCGTGATCTTCATTGCGCCCCTGCTCCTCAGGCGATGCCGGCCGCCAGCAGGGCCTTTACGCTCTCGTCAAAATGCCTCGCCATCAGGTCACGCGCCGACTGGGGATCACGGGTCTCGATTGCTTCGGCGAGGTCGATATGGATCTGGATCATCGCCAACTGCTCGGCATCCGAAGGGCGGGTCCGCCAGCCGATCGGCCAGGTCTGGCGCGATACGCGCTCGAACGCGCCGACGATGAGGCTGAAAACCGGATTCTTCGCAGCCTTGGCGATTTCGAGGTGAAAGGCGAGATCGTGCTCCATGACCTGTTCCGGCTGCTGGAAATTCTCGCGCATGGCGAGCGCGTGCGTCCTGATCCTTTCCACTTCGTCGGCTGTTCTGCGCAAGGCCGCCAGCATGGCGGTGCGGGTCTCAATCGTGCGGCGCACGTCGTAGATTTGCTGCACCGTGATCTGCTCGGTGTGGACGCCATGCTCGATCACCAGCGACATGGCGCCATAATCCAGCTCAGCGACGGTAGCCCGTCTGCCTGCCCTCAAGTCGATAAGCCGCATGGCGGCGAGCGAGCTGAAGGCCTCGCGCACCACGGTACGCGAGACGCTCAATTGTCTCGAAAGCGCGGCCTCGCTGGGCAGCCGGTCGCCGGGCCCGAGCTCATGCGCGCGGATATGGCGCGTGATCTCGCCGATCGTATTGCTGACCAGGCTCGCTGCGTCGGAATGTTTTGCGGATGCGGCCGTGCTCACGCAATCTCCAGTTCAGGAGTCGGCAAACCTGTATGGCAGGTTTTCCCGATATGTTGATAGTACATGGGAAAGCTGTATGTCAATCGAGTCTTCGCCGGGAGACCCTCGGCATCATCGCCGGGGAGATCGATGACCAGAGGCTTGCATGACCGATGCTGTTGACGCGACCGATACCGGTCGGCCGGGTGCGGGAGCCTGCGTGATCGAACAGCGATCATCGCGCTTGGGTAGGGCAGACATTCTCGTCGTGAACACTGGCGGGCGGCCAACCATGCCGCCCGAAAATATCTCGGCGGACAATTCACTGATATTTCGATCGACGCACCCCATATGAGCGGAAAGAGTGTCACTTGAGGACTTGCCTATGCTGATTTCGCGTTGGGGACGGTTTGCAGTTTTGTTTGCGGGGTTGTTCCTGGCATTTTCCATGGTCGCTGTGGATCACGCCGATGCGCGCCGTGGCGGCAGCTTCGGCAGTCGCGGCATGCGCACTTTCCAGCCGGTCCCGTCGACCAGAGTTGCGCCGCAACCGGCCGCACCGGTCGAGCGCTCGATGACGCCCAATGCGGCAACGAACAATGCGGCCCGTCAGCCGCAGGCATTCCAGCGCCCGGCCTTCTTCAACGGCCTCGGCGGATCGATGATGCGTGGGCTGCTTCTCGGCGGTTTGATCGGCGTTCTTCTGGGCCATGGCTTCGGCGGCTTGGCCGGCATGTTGGGTCTTTTGCTCCAAGTACTGCTGTTCGGCGGCGCGATCATGCTGGCGATCCGCTTTTTCCGCTCGCAATCGGCCTACAACCCAGCGCCCGCTACGGCTGGAGCCTTGCGGGGCGCAGGGAATTTTGGGCGAAACGCAGCAGCCCGGCCCGAGCCGAGCAACGCCACAGCTTTCCCTATTCCAGCCATCGGGTCAGGATATGGCGGAACGAGCCAAGCCAACGCTTCCGATGAGATCACACTCACCAAAACCGACCTCGACACCTTCCAGCAACGGCTGACGGAAGTTCAGGAGGCGTTCGGGCGTGAGGACCATGCTGCATTGCGCCGCTTGGTGACGCCCGAGATGGTGTCCTATCTGTCCGAGGAACTTGCCGACAATGCCAAAAAGGGCGTCAGGAACGACGTGTCGGAGGTCAGCCTGTTGGAGGCCGATATTGCGGAAAGCTGGCGGGAGGGTGATCGCGACTACGCGACGGCCGCTTTGCGCTATGAGTCTCGCGACGTGACCCGCGATCGCGTCAGCGACAAGATCATTGAGGGCCAGGCCGATCAGCCGACGGAGACAACCGAACTGTGGACCTTTACGCGCCAGGCCGCCGGTGACTGGAAGCTTGCCGCAATACAGCAGCCTGGCTGATGTGCTTGCCTTCATTGAGATATCTGCGCAGAGGTTGTTCAGGTTTCGCGCCACCACTCGAAGGCCAGCGCCCTTTTCGCGCGCTCGATCAATCCATCACGGACTGATGAGGTAGCTCACCAGGGCGCGCCGGCGTCGCCTTGCGCCGGTCGGTCAATCGAGTCTTTAGCACATCGATGAGGCTGATTGTGATGGCGATCACCGCAGGTCCGAGGACAAGGCCGGATGCTCCGAACAAGACGATGCCGCCGACCGCGCCGATAAAGGCCACCACCGTGTGGAGGCGCAACCGGTTCCCGACAAGCATCGGATAGAGCAGATTGTCGATGCCGCCGACGATGACGCCGCCCCAGACGGTCAATATCGCCGCACTGGCCCAAGCTCCCTCCAGTGCGAGATAGACCGCTGCGGGCACCCAGATCACAAATGCCCCGAGCACGGGCACGATGGCAAGAAGTCCCATGACAAGGCCCCAAAAGACTGGCGTCGGCAGGCCGAGCCACCAGAACATCAGGCCACCCAATGTTCCCTGGACGGCGGCGACGAACACGGTGCCGAGTAGTGTTGCATGGACGGTCTCCGCAAAGCGGGACAAGATGTAGGCTGTCTCCGGAGCGCGCAGGGGCGACAGGCCCACGACGGCTTGCAGGCCATGTTGGCGGTCGCGCAGAAAATAGAACAGAAGATAAAATGTCAGCCCGAACATCGCGACTTGATAGATGGAGCCACGCAATAGCGATGTGCTTTGTCCCGTCAGCCATTGCACGAATGCGGCGACTGAGCCGGCCGGATCGAATTGGTTCTCGATCCATTGGGCAATGGCCGAAAGCGTGGGACAGCCAGACATGAAGCCGTCTGCGTCCCAACCGCGGATGACCTCCTCCAGATAAGTCGCTCCGTTTACCGCCTCGCGAACGAGCTGTTGTGCGACGAGCGCCAGCGGCAGGCCGACGGCAATCGCCGCGACACTTACCGATATCAGCGCTGCCAGGTTTCGATTTCCGACCCGTCTCTCAACCCACCGGTGAGCCGGAGACAGAACGATTGCCAGGACGAGCGCCCAGGTCAATGCCGGCAAAAAAGGCAACGCCAGCAGATAGCAGACGTATAGACCGATCGCCGTCGCTGCCACGACGCCGAGCAATCTCAATTGTTTTACATCCGGCATCTGTTTCACGTCGGCATCTCTCGCTTTGTCGCAAGCCCAGCGAGCGTAATGGTTTTCCCGAAGAAAAGGCAGGTCGGTTGCCGTACCCTTACGGTCAAGCTGCCGGTGAGGCGCTTCGAGTGACCTTCAGGGATTTTGACGGCATGCAAATCGAACCTGATATCGCTCGCCTGCGCTTTGACGGCCTTTCAGCCCGTCTGTGACTGGCAGATGGGGCTTGAACAAAAGCGACGACAGGAAAACGTTTCAGAACTCCCACGGAGATGTCAAAACGAGTCCTGCCGTCTCGAATTCAGTCAGATTGCGCGTGGCGAGGCGGCCACCGTTTACTCGAGCGATCGCCGCGATCATGCCATCGGGTGCCGACATGCCGCGTCCCTGGCGAGCAGCAGCACCCATAATCCCCCGTAAACCAGCGCAGCTTCTTCCGTCAGACCGAAGATGCGGTCTGCGAAACGCCGGCGCCAGTCGGACAACCCTTGCTTCAGCCGTTCGGCACGCTGATCCGGTCTTATCTTCTGGATGCCGAAGGCGATCTCGGCAATCGTCACGGTCGGAAGCGCGAGTTCGGCATCGTATCGGATCAGCCAGGCAATAACTGCCTCGTATGGGGTCTTTTTCAACGTTTCGGAAACGACGTTGGTATCGACGAAGATCAAAGCTCGACGACTCGATTCGGCCGGCGACTCTCGCGGATCACCGCCTCAAGGTCGATGTCTGTGCCGGATTGCTCTGAAAGACGCAGATAGAAGGCAGAAGCAGGCTCACGACCGGCCTCGCGGACCTCGTAGGATTCGAGGGCGCGCTCGACCACGTCCGCAATCGAGCGGTTTTCACGGCGGGCAAGCCGGTGTGCAAGATCACGCGCCTTAGCGCTGCGGACTGAGAGTTGTGGCTCGGCCATATCCGACTCCTGGCACCATTATATAGGCTCATTTGGCTCCCTAGGATGGCTGCTGATGGCTTGATGTCAAAACCAATCTTGCAGGGCATATTGGTGGTCGCACAGAAAATAGGCAGTAGACCTGCCCAAGCTCCACCGACCGAAGAGTCCGTGCGTTGCGGCCGTCCTAACGCCGGATGTGAGCGCCGCATCTACCGCTCGCGACTTCGCCTACTACGCTCCCGACTCCGGGCTTTTCGACGGCAACTCTAAGTTCGGCAAGCGTTGGGCTCCACCAGCCGCTGAAGCGTTCGTCGGTTCGGCCGACAGCCGAGCGGGCCATGTGCTTACAAGTTCTGCAAGTGTAGCCGAACGCCACCTGCCCCAAACGAAGTCGCCGTTCGCAGGCAGTCCATGGGAATAGAAGGCGGCTGCGTCTGATAGCTCAACGAGTTCACCGGAAATCTCAGTGAACACGACAGTCCCGTACTGCTCGGTCGCGACAGCGCGGCCCAGGGTAGGTAGATCTTGAACTGGCAACGGATAGCGATGACGCCGGCGCTCAGCAGCCCGCTTTTGTGCGGCCCTATAGGATTCGGTGTTCCTGGCGGCCGCCCGTTGCCCTTTCCTTTCCTCCGGTTCGGCTTGCTGCGCAGCCTTTTCGATGCTTGGCCATCGGCGCCGGAGCTCTTCATATGAGCGGAATTGAACTCTCCAGGCCCTCAACTCATCGTCCCAACTCGCCCACGGAACGGCGCGCAATTCTTCAAGCACCGCCCTCAAATAAGGCGTGCGAATGCGGAGGTCGTCCGCGATCTCCAGATACTGGCTCGATATTGGGTCGAAGGCGAAGGCATCGCGTCCCTTGCTATCGTCATGGGGCGCCCGTAGCGCTGCATCTTGCGCCAGCCAGCGGTCGATCCGCCGGGCTGCCGTCTTGCCGGGGACAAACCAGCTCCTGCGCTCGTCGCTCCATCTGGCAAGCGGAAAGGCTTGCCGAAACCGCTCGACCGCCATTCGATCGAACGAAAAGCGGGCTTCGGCACCACTTGCCTCCTCTTTCTGCGGCGCGGGACCAGTGTCGGATTCCATCGTAGTGCATCAGTCGAGTTCGCTGCACGGAACGCGGCGCGGGCCCTAAAGGTTCACCAGCCGGACAAGCCCCGCGGGAATATGGCGACCGAACTTATGCCCAATGCTCAGGACGCGCGCACTGAACTTTCCCAACGCTCGTGGGTTAAGGAGTGCCGAGAGGATGAACGATGTTTGAATCAGATGAGTGAGCGGCAGCGGGCGTGCGGCCGAAAAAGGCTCGTTCGCGCCCCCGAGGACGCAGAGGTGAAACATGTCGTTGAGACACAGGATCTGTCGCCAACTCAGGCGCGAGAATTGGTGCGTCGGTACGGCAACGACTAGCGAAAGATTGGCGAGGCCGCCAAATCTTAAAAAGACGACTGACAAACCTTTGGCGGATCCAAGAATCAATATCTGAGCCTTCCATGTCCAAATCGCCAAGGTTGTTGAGAACTTCGGATGACCCGCATCGCAACCTTCAACTTGAACGGCGTGAACGGTCGCCTGCCCGTGCTCATCAAGTGGCTGGGTCAGACCGGCTATGACATCGTGTGCCTTCAGGAATTGAAGACCTCGGATGAGAAATTTCCCGCCGAAGCCATCAGGAACGCCGGTTACGGCGCGATCTGGCACGGGCAAAAGTCCTACAACGGTGTAGCTATACTCGCCCGGGGAAAAGAGCCGCTGGAGCGTCGACGCGGCCTCCCGGGTGATCCTGACGACACTCACAGTCGGTATATCGAGGCCGAGGTGGATGGGATCGTCGTCGGCAGCCTGTACCTGCCCAACGGCAATCCAGCGCCCGGCCCGAAATTCGACTATAAGCTCCGCTGGTTCGACCGTCTGATCAGCTACGGCCAGCTACTGCTCAAAGACGACGTTCCGAGCGTTCTGTGCGGCGACTATAATGTCGTGCCAACGCCGATCGATGCCGTGGTGCCAAGACGTTGGCTAGGCGACGCAGTCTACTTTCCGGAGAGCCGGCAAGCCTACGCCGAAATGCTAGACAATGGCTGGATGGATGCCGTCCGCTGCATTCATCCGGAGAAAGGCATCTACACGTATTGGAACTTCTCCTACCGGAGCGGCTATGATCGGAGCTCCGGCCTGCGGATGGATCATCTCCTCGTCAGCCCATCACTTTCGAACAGGTTACGTGACGCGGGCGTGGACGCTGACTTGCGAGGTTGGGAAAAGCCGAGTGATCATGTGCCCGCCTGGATAGAGATCGACCCGTCCGGCAAGTAGTTGACATGATCGAATGTTCGGCGGAATCGCTGGGCGTCTTCGCCCACTGCTAATAGAATGCGCTGCGAGATTGCTCACGCTGCTTTTCTGGCAGCCACCCTAAACGGACGGTCAATGGTGAACGCATCTGGACGGATGGCTGCCTCAATCTGGCTCCAGGTCACGGGACGGGCGATTGGGAAGCCGGGTCGCGCTCGTGGGGAGAAGGCGCCGACCGCCGTGTTGCCGCGCCCATTGCGAAGGTAGTCAATGAAGATACGGCCCTTTCGGGCTGACGGTGCGGCGGAGAGGAGAAAACGATCAGGACGGGCCTCAGCGAGGCGATTGGCGAACGATCGCGCGAGGAGCCGGGCGCTATCGTGCGTGATCTTCGTCTCAAGGTGGGCCATCAAGTGAATGCCCTTGCCGCCCGTCACCTTCGGCCAGCTCTCCAGACCTTCCGCTTCCATGATGTCGCGAAGTGCCAGCGCGGTCTCGATGACTTCATCCCACTCGACCCCCTCGCCCGGATCAAGGTCCAGAACGATGCGGTCGGCATGCTCGATGTCGTCAACGGTGGCATTCCAAGGATGCAGCTCTACCGCATCCATCTCGACCAGCCCCAGCAAGCCGGCAAGGTCGTCCACCCACACGCGCACACCTTCGCCACCCTCGCGCTTTTGAACACGCAACTGATGCACTGCTGCTGGGATCTTCGGCAGCGCGCCTTTGTGGTAGAAGGTTGCCCCGAGAGCATGGCGGACCAGCTTCAGCGGTCGGCGGCCGAGATGGACGAGTGCGTGATCGGCAACCCTCTGCCAATAGCGCGCAAGCTCTTCCTTGGAGGGCGAGACCGCGTCGGGCAGCAGTTGCAGGATGTTCTCGCTGGGAACGCCATGTTCCTGGGCTGGCCCACGTCGCTTTGATGGCGCCGGAGGCTTGGCCGGAATCGCCACCAGGTCTTCTCGCAGCCCCTTGAATACTGCCTCGCGCAACACGCCGCGATCAGTGACGCCACTGAACTGTACCTCGGCCAGCACCTCTGGTCTGACCCACGTCGCCTTCGGTTTCACGATGGGCTCTGACAAAGGTGACTTGCTGATGATCAGCGGGTCAAGCCGCTCTCGAACCTGTTGCGCAGCGCTCAACGTATAGCCGCTGCGAGCCTTCCCGGCATAGAGCAGTCGGTCGCCCTCGCGACGGCCGATGTAAAGCGATGCGATGCGGCGCGGGTAAGCGCCGAGCTTCTCGACAAATGCCACGATGGGGAAAGTGTCGCTCTTGATGCACTTCACCTTGAGCCAACTCGTCTGGATACCCGAGCGGTACGTGGCATCGGTGCGCTTAGACACAATCCCCTCCAAGCCCATTCGGCAGGCATGTTCAAACACGTCCGTGCCGCTCACCTCCAGATGGTCGGCATAGGTCAGTGTCGGCGCCGTATTCTTCAACAGTTTCTCCAGGGCTGCCTTGCGCTTTACCAGCGGCTGCTGTCGTAGATCGCGCCCGTTGAGGTGCAGCAGGTCGAACGCGTAGAAGATGAGCCTTGCCGAGTTCGGATTGCCCAACTCCCGTTCCAGGGCTTGGTAATCCGGCAGGCCGCTGTCGCCGAGAACGACAGCCTCCCCGTCGATGATCGCCGCCTTCACCGGCAAGCCCGCCGCCGCTTGAACAATTCGTCGGTATCGGTGCGACCAGTCGTAGCCACGGCGCGTGAAGGCTCGCGCTTTGCCGCCCGCAATGATCAGTTCGGTGCGGTAGCCATCGTACTTGATCTCATGAAGCCATCCGCTGCCCTCAGGCGCGTTCTCGACCAGCGTGGGCGACTGAAACTCAATGAAAGAGAGCCGACCATCCCCGGTTTTGCAACTCATCGCACACTCCTGACCTTCACCCCAACTTTGGTGCCGCTGAATAGGTTCCGCAACAGAGCTGGCCGGAGGAGTAGGGTCCCGAGCCGGTTTACCCGAATCCTTGCTCGAACCGGGCTTGGTTGAGGGAACTCTTAGTTAAGCCGTCGCTTATGTACGAATGTCGCTTGCGCTGGCATTGCCTATCAGTGCAAAAACATCGAAGGTCTTGTTGGTGTTTACGAGCCCGGCCCGGGACCGCGCTGATCGGCCGTTGGCGGATGCGACGACCTGCGCGAGCGCCCTTGTACTCGTCGGCGGATGTACGACCGCTCTTTTCATCACCGATGCCGTCACGCTCGAGGATGTCAGGGCAACTGACGACGTCGACCTAATTGTCGATCTGGCCGGCTTTTCGGAATGGGCGCAGCTGCTGGAACAGCTTCGAGAGCGGGGGTCTCGGAGTCACCTAACGACCGTGTCATTTGCCGAATGCATCTGGCGAGATCAAAGTCGATTTCATGCCGGACGATCCAAAATCCTTGGATTCAGCAATCGTTGGTATGAAGGGGCATCGAGACGGCGGTCGACTGTCCGTCGGACGACAACCTCATCATCCGCCTCTTCTCACCGGCACTCTTCGTCGCGACGAAGCTGGAGGCATATCTTGGCAGAGGTGGGAACGATCTGCTTTCTAGCCGGGATGCCGAGGACATACTTTGATCGTCGACGGCCGAAAAGAGTTGTTCGCTGAGCTCGGAGCCGCGGACGATGAGGTCCGCACCTACATCGGCGACCAGTTCAAAGCTCTGCTTGAGCCCCAGATTTCGATGACTTTCTGGAAGGAAATATCAGAGGCCCCCAAGGGCGGGTCGAAATCGTGCGCGAGCGATTTGTTGCGATAAGCCAGTATGCCAGCGGTGGCCCTTGGTCGTGTTTTTGGGTCCAAGGACGACGGTGACAGACTCATCCGCGCCACTGCTCAAATGCACACGTCTGGTAAGTTCTCTTTTCGTTCTATCTTAGCGTTGTTCAGCGGGAAACCAACGCACTGTCCTCAAAGAATGGGCGAAGTCGTCCGGCTTCTCAGAATTCTGATGCGCGTCTTTCGATCTTGGAGCCAGACTGTCGGACTCATTGTGAAGAAGTGATGTGTTTTCAGATGCCGGTCTTTTTCGCTGCTGACGTGGGGCCGTGGCTAGGGGGCGCGCAGACCTGGCCACATCATTCTTCCCGACGCGATAGGAACGCCATCGAACTCCCAGGAGCAATGACCGTCCAAGGGCAGGTCAACCGCCTCAAGGGACAGGTGGTGTAGCTCGGCGGTAGCGAAGCCGCTCGCGAGCGCGCTCTCGATAGCGCTGTAGCGAGCGAGCGGCTTTCAATGGCTTTATCATGAGGCCACGGCCTCAAGTCCCTTCCCAGAGACGATGAATCCCTTCGAGGGATCCGCGTTCGTAGCCAACTCGTCGACCGCGGCCGCGACATCGGCCGAAGCCGGCTGCGAAGTCATGCTCTGAATGAAGTCCGCCTAGGACATGCCAAGATAGCGCGAATAGCCGGCGACCACATGCTTTCCGAGCTCGGTGTCGGGCATCATGCGTGGTGCAAGAGCCACGAATTGCAAGCCGAGCCCAAGACGATCCGATTCCTTCTGGCTATAGTTTGCCATGAAAACTGCGTGCGTTTGGCTCCCGCATATCTTCCCGAGTTCGGCGACCCCGCCAGCGCGGCGGTGCTGGAGATCAGAATAACTAAGCGACCGGCGGGCAGAGGCCGCGACAGCGCTGACTTGTAGAAGTGAAATGCGATTTTGACGTCACTCTCCCAGTTGACGGCGAACTCCTGCCAGCTCTGCTCGCGGAGCGGCGCGACGGGCGGAAACGCGCCCGCGCAGAGCACCAGGATATCGGGCAGGAGAATGTCGAACACTTTCGAAGGCGCATCTTCATCCGTTGCATCAAGCGACAGGACTTGCGTACCGGCAACGTCTTGGGCCAATCGCCTCAGCGGGTCTTGCTTCCCGCAACAGCAAGCACACGCGCGCCATTCCGCGCGACGGCTTCTATAACCCGGTGCCCTACTCCTCGGCTGCCGCCGATCACGACTACGTTCTTGCCTGTCAAGAGAAGCATTTTGTCCTCCTACAACCTGATCCATCCGATAGAATTCGGATGGGGCCCTATCTTGTTGTTTGACCATGATCTCCTCCGAAAACCGGGTTCCACTTTTCGGGATCATGGTCTAGCGCCTGGAGGGCACACCTGCTGGCTCATATGTAAGACCATCGCGGCAACTGAACTCACCGGTAGGCGACCGGAATCTGGGCCAGGCAACTCGGCTCTAACAAAGGTCGACGTGGACGACCAACTGGCCCTCTCCGGGATGCCGGGAGATATGACCTTTGCCGGTTCTGTCTTCCGCCAGCACTATGCTGCCGGCGGCGAGTCGGCGAATGTCCCCGTCGCTCGTTTCGAATTCAACTTCGCCAGTAAGCCAGATCACCAGCTCGCGACGCGGCGGGTTGTGCCAATCCACCACTCCCATGCCGGCAGGCACCCGGCAGATGTTGCAGCCGGTCGCCGCAAGCGTGTCCGTCAGACGCAGCGGCGGATGGCCGTTGAAGAAGGTTCGGGGCAGCAACGCGAGGTCCACCTCTTCCATGTGAGTTTCCCCTTCGGCATCGGCGTAGATATGCAGGTACGTCACGCACTCGTCGGTGGCGCGGGTGGCATATGAGACGGTCTTTACGATGTCGCGCATGAATTTTCTCCTGATCGTTACCGGATAGGTCCGCGAGCATTGTGTGCGCTTGCCAGCACAAAGGCTTTCGGGCGATCTTGTGATTCGCGGCAGATTTACGGGTCATTCGCTTGAGAACTGCGAAGGACGGAGATAATGCTGGTTGCATTCGATAAATTCCTGCTCGACAATGACCGACGAGAGCTTAGGGGCAGCGACGGGGAAGTGGTTCACGTCGAGCCGCAGGTCTTCGACCTGATCCTCCATCTTGCGCAGAACGCCAACCGGGTCGTCAGCAAGGATGAGTTGATCGAGCGTGTCTGGAACGGCCGAGCCGTATCGGATGCGGCACTCAACAGCCGTATCAACGCCGCCCGCCGGGCGATCGGCGACAGTGGCGAGAGGCAGGCGATCATTCGCACCGTGCAGCGGCGGGGCTTCCTGCTTGCCGCCGAGGTCAGGACGGGAGCTAGTGGCGCCGCGGAGGCGGCCACCCGGCAACACCCGCGAGCCGAGGGTACGCTGCCCGGGTTGGTCCTGCCGGACAAGCCGTCGATTGCCGTCATGCCGTTCAAGAACCTGAGCGGGGATCCGGCGCAGGACTATTTCGCTGACGGGATGGTAGAGGACATCATCACGGGACTCTCGCGCATCAAGTGGCTGTTCGTGATCGCGCGCAATTCCACCTTCACCTACAAAGGGCAGCCTGTCGACGTGAAGCGGGTCGGTCGCGAACTGGGTGTGCGCTATGTGCTGGAGGGCAGCGTCCGCAAGGCGGACGAGCGCGTTCGGATCAGTGCGCAACTCGTGGAGGCGGAAACCAGCATTCACCTTTGGGCGCACCGCTGCGACGGCCATCTCGACGACATCTTTGCACTACAGGACGAAATCACGTTGAGCGTTGTGGGTGCAATCGAGCCGAGCTTGCGCGATGCGGAAATCGAACGCGTCAAACGCAAGAGGCCCGACAATCTCGACGCCTACGATCTCGTTCTGCGCGCCCTTCCTCACGTCTACGTAGCCATGCCGGAGGGGGCAGCCAAAGCGGTGCCGCTGCTCGAGCGGGCGCTGGTGCTGGAAACCGACTATGCCAGTGCCCATGGCCTACTCGCCTGGTGCAGCCAGTTCCTGTTCATCCGAGCCGGCTTCAAGGAGACCGACCGCATCGCGGCCATTCGCCACGCTCGCGCAGCAGTCACCCATGGTCGCGATGACGCAACCGCGATGGCCCTGGGCGCGTTCGTCATCGGGCTGGTGGAGCATGATCGCGCTGCTGCCCGTGAAGCATTCGAGCGGGCGCTTGCGCTGAGCCCCTCTTGCGCCTTCGCGCTCTTTCTTGGTGGCATTTTCCTGGCCTGGACCGGAGAGGCGGAGCGGGCGATCGAGTGGGCCGAACGTGCGTTGCGGGTCAGCCCTGTAGACCGGTTTGCCTTTGGGGGTCACCAAGCCGTAGCCATCGGCAATTTCATACTTGGGCAATACGAGGAAGCGGCAACCGCCGCCCGGCGAGCCGTCTTGTCCAATCCAAGCTTCAGCGTGACCCAGAGCCTCTTGGCGGCGGCGCTTGCCAAACTCGGGCGAACAGCGGAAGCCAAAGCCGCCGCCAGGCAGGTGCTTGTGCTGCAACCATCCTTCAGTTCGAGTGGATACTGCAATGCCATTGGGATCACGCCGGCGCTGGCTGCAACGCTGGTGGAAGCATGGCACCAAGCCGGTCTGCCGCCATAGGAGTCAGTGCTTAGCCAACAAGACCAAGATGTCTGGATTCGAGCAATTCGGGTTTGATAAACGCAGGCGCGCCAAGATCTACTTCCGACGCTTCTCTTGAGTAGCAGCCTGACGGCCAGCGCAACCCGCGTGCGACAGGCGTGGCGAGCGCGGCCAATTCTTCCAGGCGCTCTCTGAGCCGCGTAGGGGGATGTGCCCGCGCGAGTTCGGGCTCTGTGAAGAGGTCTATGCAGCCACGCCTGGTGTCGATAGGCGTACTATTTGCAACGGCGATGGGCGTGGCCAAACCGAAGTCAATCAGGGTCACAGCCTTGTTTTCGTCGACGACGACGTTGCGGGGATGAACGTCGCCATGCAGTATTCCTTGACTGTGCAAGTGCGCATACCCGACCACCTTTTTCGGTTCGTCTCAGGAGCAAGGCTGAGCGGCGGCGAGCGGACTGGAGGGCGCGACTTACCGCCGCTTTCGTTGGGCTCCGTCACGCGACCCGGCCTCGCTCTTCATCGCAGTCCTCGTTTAGTCGTCCACGTGGCCCATGGTCAGGTTGACGGTGGTTCCCGTCATTCCGCTCGCCTTGTCGGACGCCATGAAGACCGCCATGTTTGCCATCTCCTCGAGCTTCATGACCCGTCGCGGGTGAGTCGTGCTGGCGAGGTACCCTTCGAGCTGTTCCCGAGTCATGCCGGCGCCTTTCGCGGAGAATTCCGTCATCGTGATTGTCTCCGGCATGCCGTGTGGCCGCAGACCGACCACGCGAATGCCGTGAGGTGCGAGTTCGGCGGATAGATCTCGAGTGAGTGCCTCCTTGGCGGCCTGCGCCGAACCGTAGCCTCCGTTCAATGTGGTGCCCTGCCGTGCGAGGAGTGCGGTGACGGTCATGATCACCCCCGATTTGTTCGGAATCATACGCCTTGCGGCCAGTCGCGCGGTCAGGAAGTATGATGTCGTGTAGGCCGTGATCGGCAAGGAGAACACCTCGGCATCCATCTCGGCCAAAGGGACACCCAGAATTTTTGTGTTCCTGATGCCAGCGGCGTTGAACGAGATATCGACGCGGCCCGCCTTGTCGATCACCGACTGCAGATGCTTGTTGATAGCCTGCTCATCGAGCGCGTCGACCTCCGCCGCCTCGGCGGATCCGCCGGCGGCAACGATGTCCTTGGCGACCGCTTCGACCGGCGCCTGGAGGCGCCCGGTTAGAAAAACCCAGGCCCCCTCGCCCGCAAAGCCGCGTGCGACAGCACCGCCGATCGCACCTCCGGCTCCATAGATCACTGCAACTTTGTTCTTTAGCATCATCTCTGGTTTCCTTGTTTTGGGTCGGGTGGTTGCACATGCCCACCTCATGCATAAGACTCGCGGGGCGGCCGAAACTCATCGGTACCCGGCGACTTTTTTCGCCATCCGTCTGGATTGCTTGGGCGGGCGGTGGCCAGCTATGGCTGCAGCGCATCCGCAACGTGACGATCAGCTGCAGAGAAATTCGCGCTTAGCGGCCGTTCGGTCGGCATAGTTAGTGGCCAGTGCCGTCACCGTGGGATCGAGCGTCCAGCGCCAGCACCAGCTCCGCATCGTCGGCAACATAGGCGACATAGCGATAGTCGCGAATGAAGCTGATACGGCCTTCACACCACTCGAGCCACATAAAATGGTTGGGCTTCGCGTCTGTCCGGTCTTCGAACACCGCCATCACTTCCCGGCCCTCGAGCCAGGCCGGCTTCAGAAATACGCCATCGCTCTTTGCGTAGATGGTGAAGAACATGCCGACATCAGCGGCACCCGAGCGCGGCTGGTGCAAGGACTGATGAAGTTTCACATCGTCGGCAAGCAGCGCGCGCAAGCCATCCCAGTCGCGCTGATTGAACAGGCTGACGTAGCGGACCACGGCAGCAGACGCGATCCGCGCATCGGGACACGGGGCAACCTGGGCATTCATCTCCCGGAGCCGGGCGCGGCCGCGCGCCAGATGCCCCTTCACGGCATCCACCGTGATATCCAGCAGGCCGGCGATCTCGGTCAATGGCTCGTCGAGCACATCCTTCAGGATGATAACACTGCGCTGGAGGATCGGAAGTTTCGTAAAGTGCGACACCGCAGTTTGTACCGCTTCTTGGCGCATCAAAATCTCCACGGGGTCCGGATTCGCGTCGTCGACAACTTGAAGGGCCGCCTCGATGGGCTCCGCGACACGGATGGCGCGGCTGCGCAGCAGGTCCAGCGCACGGTTGTGGGCGATCCGGAACAACCAAGGTCGCAATTGCGGCACCTCGCACAACTCGTCCAGGGCAACGAAGGCTCGGGTAAACGTGTCCTGCACGACGTCCTCGCCGTCGATGACCGATCCCATGAGACGCGAACAGTAGCGGTGCAGTTCAGGCCGCAACGAGACGGCCAGGGTGAGGAGCCCCTCCCGGCGGTCGCGGTCCATGGTAGATCCTTCACCGTTCAAGGCATCTCCCCTCTGGTTCGGTCATCACAACCTCCTCGACGCCAAACGCCTCGCACGCGATGATATGCGGGGCCGGTGAGGCGGCGGGTGATTGGAAGAGCTTCATATCGGTCTCCTTTGTCTGGCCGCGCGCGACTGCTCAAGCCGTCGCGCCTTCCATGACCGTGACGCCGGCATCGCCATTAAGGCCGAAGACGACGCCCTCGGAATATTGCGGGTCTTCCAGCACAGAGACGACCCTGTCGCCGAACGCCCGTGGTGGCATCGGCGCGCCGAAGCGGGCCACGAATTGTTCGGGTGTGATTCCCATGGAGTCTGCGTAGGCCTTGGCGGCTGCGTCGCCGGTCCCGGTGCCGAGGATCATCTGCCGCGGCACAATCGCATGGAAGCGGATTCCGAGTTTCTTCTCCACAGAGACGCCGTTGGCGTATTTGGCCATGAACCAAAGCATGCGTTTGGAGCCGCCATAGCCGCCCGACATCTGCGATCCTGTCACGGCCGCGCCACTTGATCCCACCAGCACGCGACTGCCGGGCTTGAGCGGGAGGTTGAGCGCTGCCTGTAGCCAATAGAGCCCAGCCTTGACGTCGGTTTCCCAAGGCACGGAGAAATCCTCCCAGCTCAGCTGATCGAACCGACCCATCCGCGGCGTTGCGCCGGCGTTCAGCGCCAGGATATCCGGGCGGACCTTACCAAGAATGCGATGAGCGGCGGCTTCGTCCGTGACGTCGGCGGAGATCGTGGCGACCCCAAGCCTAGTGCTGACCGCCTCTAGCGCTTCGGCGCCGCGGGCGACGACTGTCACCCTGGCGCCATGCGCGACAAGCGCCTCGACCAACCCGAGGCCAAGTCCACGGCTCCCACCAGTGACGACGACATTCTTGTCCTTCAGGCTCATTAGTCCACTCCATTGCCTTACCTTAGCTATGACGTTTGCGGTTCAGGAGAAGAGTCACTGCTTTACTTTGGAAGGGCTTTTAGAAGCACAATAACGCAGGCGTGCGGTGATGTCGGTCAGGCCGATCGGGCTTCAAATTCGTACGCCTTCTCCTCCGCCACCCACGCCATCCGCCTGCGTTCGGCGGCAAGCGCGTCAACCGCGCGCAGCAGGGATTTTCTACGAGCAACTGCTCGCCCGCGGCTTGCCATTCTTGCGGCGACACGATCGGCGGGGTTCGGGGCGAGCGGGCCGCTGAGCGGTCGTCGGGTGACATGCATAGTTGGCCTCCTAATTGTCGGAGAATCCATTGGGTGGGACCGTTACGCTCGGCTGCATTGCTAGGGCGGTCAACCGAAGCCGCTGGCTCGACCTGGCCCGCATCGACGAAGTGAGGGGGCGTTCGCTCTCGCGATCGCGCCGATCCTTGCGAAGAGTTTCGGCCAGTCGATCAGCTCGCCGCTTCTCAGCGCCTTGCAGAATCAGACGGCTCAGTCGTCTAAGTTACCCAGACTCAAGTTGACGATCGTCCCAGTCATCGCGCTTGCCTCGTCGGAGGCCACGAAGCCGCCACGTTGGCCATCTCTATCAACGACGGGAGCCGCTTCGCGTGAGTCCTGCTTGTGATGATCCCCGCAAACTGCTCGCGCGAAATTCCCCACGACTTGGCGTGAAGCCCGTAGACTTCCTCGATCGTGCCCGAGTCGGGCATTCCCTAGCGGGCGAAGACTCACCACGCGCACGCCATGGGGCGCTAGTTCAGTCCCCGCGTGAGACCCTCCACAGGGCTCATCGCGGGACCGACACACCCCATCATCGGGATGCCCGTCCGCGAAGGACCTGACGTCACCGTCAGAATTTTACCCGGTTTCATCGTTGCCGAGTTCGCCGGCGCATTGGCTGCGTTGGCGTTGGCCGGGTGCCTGCTAAACAACTTCAAGCTCGCGCGCCCGTCAGAAGCAGTGCTCGATTTTCTGCCGAATCCCAATATCGGCCCTTTCACCAAAGAGGATGGAGAGGTCGTTATAGATGCGCAACATATGGACGCTTGCAGCGGGGCGTCAGGCGAGTGAGAAATCAGGCGGGCGGGCCGAAGCCGAGAGCACGACGCGGACTGCTGTCTGTGCGTCGGGGACGGCAAGCGCGGCAGAAAACTCGCTAGCGTCGGTTGGCTCAAGTCCGGCCTGATGCATCACCTCGTCGATCGCATTCGGCTCCGCCAGTGGCAGCGGCGGCGGCGTGCCGGGCTCGCCGGGCGGCAGAAGCGGGAAGACGGCGCTTGCCGTGCCGCTGACGAGTTCGCAGTCTTCGCGTCTTCCCCAGACGAGCATCATGAGCGTGCCGTTGCGGCGAAGGACCCGTTTCGCCTCGGAGAGGGCATTGACAAGATCGCTGGCGAACGGGAACGAATTGGTACTGATCACGATGTCAAACGTCTCGTCCGCGAATTGCAGGTGCTCCGTTTCACCGACCTCGATCCGCGCTCCAGGCAGCCGCTTGCGCGCGATAGTCGCAAGATTTGCCGAGGCGTCAAGGCCGGCGACCTCGGCGCCGCGGCGACGTGCGATGACCAGGGCGCCGCCGGCGCCGCAGCCGATATCGAGGAGCAGTTTACCGGAAGTCAACTCGGCGACGTCGAGGGCGGCTTCGAACAGGCCGCCAGGCCGGTTCGTTCAGCTCGGCCCAGTCCCGCGCCCATACGCCCCACAGCTCGCCCTGAATAGCGGCGCTGCCTTTGACCGGGTCAACCCTCCTTCTAATTGTCGAGATGGCGGACATTGCAAGCTTCCGATGACATTAACGTCGCTGCTCCTGTTGGGGGTTCGCGCTGCGATCCTCCTGAACAATGCGCCGTGCACCGTACTCCATGGGCCGGCTGCCGTCCCGACACCGGCAGCGCGTTCGGACGGGGTTCAAACGACGGCCATCGGCGTGCCGGCATTCTGAAGCGCGAAGAACTCCGCTGGCGTGATCGTGCCCGCATTCATGCGGACAAATGCATCGGTGGCCGCCTAATTGCCCTGGATCGCGCCGATGAGCTTCTGCATCTCGGGTTGCGGCGGCTCCAGCGTCGCGAGCTGGCACGTGAGTTCGTACATCGGCAGCACGCGTTCGTCGCGCCCGCGCTGATATTCGGTCATCGCCTCATCAAACGTGACTGCGCCGAAGAAGACTTGATCCAGCGCGGCAGCGCAGCGCTCCGCCTCGCGGAAGGCGTCCGTGATGCCTTGCGCGGTGACGTCTCGCGCTTGGCGCTGCGCAGGCCGCGCGCCCTCGTCGGACACGAGGTGCTTGGCTTCGATGCAAGGCTTTCCGGCACGCCCGGCGCGAAATGGATTGCCGAGCACGGGGCGGGCGCGCCAGCATTGTGCTGGTCAATCGCGAGATGGCCGACATGGCCGCGGCGGCCGTGGCGGGGCTCGGCCTCGCGGTGCTGCCCCGCATCATCGGAGATAGCGAGCCGGGGTTGCGGCGGTTGACCGGGGAAATCCTGGGGCGGCAGAGCCTCTCGGTCCCGTCTACCGCCGCGAAACCGCGCTGGCGAGTTCGGTTCCAATCATCGTCCGTTTCCTGATCAACGTGATGCGGCGGCATTTTGGCGCGATGCCGCGCTGAGCGGTCAGAACCTGAAGGTCGACGAGACAATCGACGGCTTTTGTGAGTTGAGCCTTTGCCCACGGCCGTGCGGCGGCTTCCCTTGCTGTGTTGAAGGTCAGTGCCAACTGTTGCTGCCGGTGGTGCTCGGCTGGTGCGACGAGAACTTCAGCCATAGTGAAGGCGCGGTTTGGGCACTGTTTCGGTGAACTGCACACCGACACGGTCGTTCCTGCGCCAGCGCAACACAGACCGATAGGCAACGCCATCGGTCGGCACGTAGAGAAGGAAATGCTCCGGCACCAGGGCTTCGACCGGCACCTTGAGTTCGGCTCCGCCGACGTTCTGGTTTCGAATGGTGCAGCTGATTTCGGAGTTGTTGATGCCGTTAATGATCGCGGCACCCTTCAGGACGCGCTGTCTCCGTTCGCGGCGGTTGTCGCCTTCTTCAACCATTGTGACCTCCGTTAGGCACCCCACTTGTATATCAGAACCGCCCACGCGCGAGCCGGATTAAATCGCGGAGCGTTGTTACCCGCGTCGAGCTGCGATCGCTGTCCAGTCGGGTCAAAAGGGTGTTTCCATATGCCTCGGCCCCTTGCCTCGGCCTGATACGGCGCCCTGTCAGGATTCTTGAACTACCCTTCCGGGTAGCCAATGGTCCGCCCGGAGGGGGTGCCAACGTCCGCCTTCAGCCGTTGCGCCAAGTTCTTCATGAGCCGCGTCGGGAGGCTAAGGTCGCCGGTCCCATCGCAGGGCCGGACATCAGCAGTGCGAATTCATCTCCACCAATCTCGCAACCAAGCCACCACGTCTGATTGCTTTCTCAAGACGCCGCGCAATCGCGACCAGAAGCGTCTCGCCAACGGCATGCTCGAAATTGTCCTCGCGTGGCGTCGCCAGTTTTTTTCGGAGAGATGATCGTCCAGGCTTGTGCCCGGACCAAGCGGCTCCTCCCGATGTTCGACAGGCGCCTGAATGATATCGGCGAATTTGTCCGCGGCACCCGCAGGTGCGCTGTGCGAGGGAATAACTGCCGGAATATGTGCTCTTCGTCGCCAGGCCGGCGCCGATCGCCGTTAAGCGATAGCGCCCGCTGTGCATGGACTTCCGCACTGGCGAGATCGTGAGCGAGCGCGGAGCCGGCGGCCGGCATTATGTCCGTCAGGGAGTCTCTGCCGCCGGTCCGCGCTGTGCAGCGCGCGGGCGATGGCGTTAGGCAGGGAATAGCGGCCGAGGTGAGGGACGGCAAGCCGCGCATTGCCGGGGCAAAGGCCGTGATCATACATGCCGTCCCCGATCTATAGCCAGGATGAAGGCCCGCGCCGAAGTCTACGTTCTGCGCCGGTGGCGGTGAAGCAGACCTGAACGCAAGCAAAGAAGAACAAGCCGATCACTGCGCATGTTGCGTAAAGAGACTATTGGGTGCGCTCATGACGCAACCAACGGAACTGTGACAGTTGTCGCATAATTTATCGAGTATCGGTCGAAGTACGGAAACTCGATCGCGAACGCATATTTGGCGGTCAGATGGGCCATTCGAAAGCCGCCGCTGGGGGCGTCGATTGCTATTGTTATGTCGACATCGGTTAATCCCAAACTCAGCAATTTTGCCGTGGCTATCGCTTTTATCTCGGCTTCGGTCAGCGAATTCTTCATTTGCAGCGCTCGTGAGGACGTTTCCAGAGTATAGCGAACACTTGACATGGCATTCAGAGCCCAGCCGAATGCGAAGATGCCGATCAAAAGCATTATCAGAATAGGCGCGATCAGCGCGAACTCCAGTGCGGCTCCGCCTGATGCCTCACGTATGAAGGCTCTCCCTTTAGCGAACACGTATCACCTGTTTGTGGCTGAGCTCGCGCGAGAGGGAAAACTCGCCGAAACTGAAGGGCGGGGACCAGGTGGCCGTCGCCTGTATTTCAACGAAAACCGCGGAAGCTTTCAAACTGTCGCACAGCACAGATGGATCGACCACGATGATCCCGCACATATATTTCCGGCTCAGCGTCACCTGCGCGTCATCGGGATGATTTTCCCAGCTCGAAAGGGCGACGGTCTGGGTAGCCGCGTCGTCGGCTGCGCCTTGCATCACGAGATTGGCCGCCGTTTTCACGCCCGCACGCATCGACAACGCGCTTGATACAAAAGACCAGCCGTCAATGATGCCAAGAAGTACCAGGCAAAGGATCGGCAGAACCAGCGCAAACTCCACCGCGGCGATACCCGAATCGCTCCCGAACATCCGGGCTGGTAACCGTGCCACGAAGATTACTCGACAAGCTTTATCGATTGCGTGGCCGGAATGTCTCGCATCCCAAGGCTCGTGCAATCCTGATTGACGTTCGCATTGCCGGACCACTGCACGGTACTGGCGACGACCTGAGTGCAACCACCTTTGCCCGAGAAATTGCCGAGGTAATTGACATCCTGTGTTGGAAAATACAAAGCGCCGGTCAAAAGCGAATCTGCCGTGCCATTAAACGTGTTCGATCCCGTCTGGTTAGCTTTGTCTCCGTAAAACAGCACCCCCGAATAGGTGCCTAACGTCGGTGCGCTGAGCTTGACAATGGCCGTGCCGTTCATGCTGACGCCCGAGCTGCCGGCCAGATAGATAATGACTCCCTCGCCTGAAATATTTGCATTCGAGTTCGCTTTGAAATCTCCTCCCTGAATGACGTATACCCCGGGCGAGAGCGTCACATTGCCGCTCAAGCTGAGCCCCCTGCAGTATGTTCCAGGTTGCAACGTCGACTGATTGTTGTTTTGACAGGGGTTCGTGGCCGGTGGCGCCGGCAAGTCGGCAAAAGGATCGGCAGCGGGCAACGCCTGGGTTATCGGACTGGCGCAGACGGTCGTCACGGGGTTGCTCAACGAAACACCGCCTGCCGATATTAGGCAATCGACCTGAAGGTTTGCCGATCCCTGAAGCTTGATGGCGTCCGCGGCTATCGAATTCGACATCACGACGCAGCCGGTCAGTTTGAGGTTCGAACTGCCGGAAAACAGCGCCGCTTTCGGAGCGGAAGGATTGCGCGCCATAAGGCAGGCCTTTGAAGAATCCGTGATAAGAGCCACCGCTCTTGCCCGTGCGCCGACCGGGTTTTGCGTGAATATCGATGTGAAAAACCGATCGAGGGTCTGATGAACGATGACCTCGACGGCCTTTTGGGCGACATTCGGGCCGGAAGACGGAGGCGTGAAGATTTCGATTGTGCCTGTTGACGGGTCCCAGCCGTTCGTCGTCGCTGACAGTGTCGCGGCGGAGACAATCGTTGGCTTGTCAGATCCCGAAATCTTTTCCAAAGCGCCAGCATAGGCCGCCGCATCCGCCACCGCCTGTAATTTCAGGCTGCTAAAATACCAGTAGGAGGTCTCGATACCGAGACCCGCTGCGCCGACGACAATCGGCAAAGACAGGGCAAAAATAGTAGCAACGTTGCCGCTCTCGCCTGTTTGTCGCAGACGGCTAACAAACCGCCTCAAGATACGGGCACCCCATTCCATGGAAATATTTAAGCCAGGATGAATGAAGGAACGACTAAGGATTTCACTCCATTTGACAGGTGCGCTCCTTGGGCGGCCGGCACGAGCTCCGGCGGCCGCACTCGGCGAGCACGCTGCTAATAGCTGTACCTGCGCGCCGGCGATGCCGATGTCGCGATTCGTTACGCGCACAGGATGCCTCCGGCCGTTGTGATTGTGGACCCGCCAGAGCGCAACTGCTCGACAACGCCTTTGCTATTGATGATAATGCAGATTTGCATTATCTAATCGTGTGGATGAGTTGGAGCTGCGAAAATGACTACATTGACGGTGACGGCACGGGGACAGGTGACCTTCCGCAAGGACGTTCTGCAGCATCTGGGCATCAGGCCGGGCGAAAAGATCGAACTTGATCTGCTCCCCGACGGCCGGGCGGAATTGAAGGCGGCGCGGGCAAAGGGATCATTCCGGGAGCTCTACGGTTTTCTCAAGGGCAAGACGAATGGCCGGGTGTTGAGCATTGAAGAGATCAACGAGGCAATCGCGGAAGCGGGTACTGCAGCGGGATCGAGCAAGGAATGAAAGTCACGGCCGATACCAACGTTCTGCTGCGTGCCTATGTCGCCGACGATGAACGACAGGCGGAAGCGGCCGTCGATCTCTTGGCGAAGGCAGACATCGTGGCCGTTAGCCTTCAGGCCCTGTGCGAGTTCGCATGGGTTTTGGGCCGACAGTATCAAACCGCACGCGCAGATATCGTGGCGGCAATCCGAGCCTTGGCGAATACCGCAAATGTCGTCGTCAACCGGCCAGCTGTCGAGGCAGGGCTTGCAGTGCTTGAGGCCGGCGGTGATTTTGCGGACGGCGTGATTGCCTTCGACGGCGACTGGCTGGGCGGGGAGACATTCCTCTCCCTCGACCGCAAGGCGGTTAAACTGCTGTCAGCGCAAGGACATCCTGTTCAGCTTCTTTCCTAGCTGTCCTCAGCCGTGTCGACATTGTATTGCCTGACGCGCCTGGCGGAATCCAACCCATTAAATGCCGGGACTTCTCTATTCGGCCATTTGAAGTCAAGCGTCTTCTGAGCTGTTCATCACACCTAAGCTGTTCGTCACACCGATGTTGGTT